>DATNAU010000218.1:0-68257 GCA_035572415.1 Acidobacteriaceae bacterium | reverse complement strand
GGTGCAGAGTGATGGCGAGTTGAATCGCGAGACGAGCCATAACATTCTGAAGCTGACGCTGAATCCGCGCGCCGCATCGCATGCGATCGTGGAGCTGAAAGGTGTCGAGTCCGCGGTGCAGATGCACGTGGCGCAGCCGGTGATCTATCTGCGCGTGGGCGACGATTCGGGTGCGAACCGAGGCGGCCAGGTGTTTACGGTAGATACGCACGGCGCGGGATCGCAGAAGGGCGGCGCAGTGACCAATCAGACATCGAGCGGCGGGTCGGAATACAGCGGCTACGTGATGGTCCGCGCGGATGTGCGGACGGATGCGCGCGTGCTGGCGAGCTTCAACATCGGCGCCGTGGGCGACGCGCGCAAGCCGCAGCAGGACGTGGTGGACACGAAGCAGGAGATGCTGCCGGGCGGTCACTGGATGAAGATCACGCCGGTGCATCCGCTGGACTTTGGCGAGTACGCGCTGATGGAGATCGTGAGCGACAATGAGGTGAACACCGGCGTATGGGACTTCGGTGTGCATCCGGTGGCTCCGGAGAACCGCGATGTGCTGAAGCCGGAGCCGAAGAAACCGACGGGACTGGAGCGAAGAAGACCGTAAGAACAGTTGTCAGTTGTCAGTTGAAAGGCGCAAGCAGATCTACAGCGTGCTCCTCGGCGCTGACAAGTACGCTGTGGAATGAAAGCAACTGCAGGGATCCTTCGCTGCGCTCAGGATGACGGCACTTTTGGTTTGATGAACTCATAGTGAGTTATTCCTGTGGCACGACGCTGGGCGGGTCGGGGGAACCGGCTGGAGGCAGCGAGCTGTACCAGTCGATGCGGCGGGTGAGGTACATGGCGACTGCGATGGCCACGAAGCTGGCTACAGCGCCGACGAGCAGGGCATCGTCCTGAAGACGCAACAGCACATAGATGAGGCTGTAGAGCACGCTGAAGACGGCCAGTGCCTGGATGCCCTGAGTGCGGCTGGCAAAGATCCATGCCGCGTTCAGCGAGAAGAGGATGACGGTGGCGGCGCCTGCAATCAGGAAGCTCCAGTCAAAGCCGATGCGTTCCGCGAGCGAGAGCAGCAGCAGGTAGAAGATGATCTGTGCGATGCCGACGAGGATGTACTGCGCCGGGTGCACGCGCTTGTGGGTTGAGACTTCAAAGACGAAGTAGGCGAGGAAGACGAAGCCGAGGAAGAGCAGCACATACTTGAGCGAGCGGTTGACGGACTGATACGGATCGGCGAGTTCCACGAACGAGGTGCCGAGCGCGGTGGCGTCCAGAGTTCGCATGGTATCGACCGGACCTTCGGCGCGGATGCCGCGGGCGATGAAGGGGACGGACCAGTTGGCGGAGAAACCGGACTGGGAGATGCCGTATCCGGCGGGCAGGAAGCCGCCATCGAAGCTGGGGTTGGGCCAGTCTCCCTGCGCCGTGACGTGCGTCGTCTTGCCATAGGCGAGAACCGCGATGCGTTGCGCGCCGGAGAATTTCAGGTTGGCGGAGACGTTGAACTGGGCGTTTGGTTTGGCGAGTGCGGCCTGGTTGGCGCCGAAGAGAGTAAGCCGGCTGCCGTGACCGTTCTCGTCGGTGGAGAGCTGCCAGCTTTGTGCGATGGCAGCGGGCGCGAGCGTGTCGGTTGAGGATGGCGTGACGAGAGTGGCGTCAGCCAGGGCGCCGCGAGCGTCGCTGACACCCACGATGATCTCCGCCTTCGACCAATCGAGCGTCGCGCCGGTGGGCAGGTCTGCAGGAACGCCGCGGAGATCGAAGGCGGCGTCGAGCTTGAGGTTGGCGTTGAATACGGGAACCTTGAAGAGCGAGCGGTGGCGCTCTTCCGTGGTGGTCTTCACGGAGGCGGAGGCCTGCGCGGGAAAGACGATGTAGATGCCGTGACCGGGAGCTTCTTTCGGATCGGGAGGAGGCGTGGTGTAGGGGATCGCCAGCGTGGGACCGAGGAATGTCTGCGCGCCGCCGACATGCGAACTGATGTCATCCACGGCGGAGGCCTGGCTGGTTTTGCGGTCGTCCACCAGGCTGGAGACGAAGAACGATGGGATGCACATGAGCAGCGCCAGGAAGCAGACGACGATGAGCTTGAGTCCCATGGAGAGTTTGAAGCCGATGGAGCGGGAGGCGGCGCGGACCTGGTCTGAGGTGGGCAATTCCATGGTTGGGTCCCTCGAATCGTGGCTAACTTTGTACTGCAAAGTTATGATACGCAGCGGTCCGGGAATTGGTTCCCCGGCGGCGGCATATTACTTTGTAATGCAAAGTACGCGAAGCAGCTCATGACTGTCAAGCACTGAGATGGGTGAAGAGCCGCAGACAGTAACCGTTCGCTATCGCATCAGGATGGCAGCACCACCGTGTGGCGTGTTATTTGTAGATGGGTTCGAGGTGCTTGACGATGTATTCGCCGCAGCGGGTGTAGTCGGCGCGGGGACCCTGGCGAGCGGTGTCGAGGTCGACGCAGATCCAGCCTTTGAAATGGGCGCTCTTGAGGACGCGATGGCAGCCGGGGAAGTCAACCTGGCCGTCGCCGAGATCGTAGATGCTCGAGAAGAATTTCGCGTCGTAGGTGTCGGCGGCGTAGCTGCGGCCGTTGGGCTGCGTCCAGGGCGCGGTGGGCGTGGTCCAGCGCGAGTCCTTGTAATCGCAGAAGTGGATGCGGTGTTTGTACTTCTCGAAGGTTGCGACGACATCGCAGCCGGCGAGATTCAGGTGCGCGGTGTCGGGGGAGAGGCCGAAGAGCTTGGGATCGACGGCAGCCATGAAGCGATCGATTTCGTCGGAGGTTTGAATCATTTGGCCCATGTGGTTGTGCAGGCCGGCGGTGAAGTGCATGGAGCCGGCGAGTTCGCCGATGGCGTTGCAGCAGTCATAGAGAGCTTGATACGCGGCCGGAGACTGATTGGCTGGAACGGTCCGATTGGGCGAGAAGCAGACGAGGTGGCTTGCGCCGCCGTCGGCGAGGAACTTGATGGCCTCGCGGGCGGAGTCGAGGGACTTCTGCCGCCATGCGGTGTCGGTGACGGGGCCGCCGGCGAAGTTCCACGAGATGGTGACGGCGTGGAGGTTGCGCCTGGCAAGCTCGGCCTGCATCTGCGCGGCGGTGAGGTTGTAGGTCTGAAGGCTGCGCGGGAAGCCGGTGATGCGGATGCCGGGGAAGCCGGTGTCTGCCATCATGTCGAGGATGTCGATGAAAGGCACGCGGGGGAAGTAGTTCCACAGCGCCTCGGAGACGGCCCACTTGACGTTCTTGTTGGCGGGCTTGAGAGAAATTTGAGGTTCCCCACTCATGGCGCGAGGAGACTGCGCCATGAATGGGCCACCCATCATAGATGGCAGGAGAGGAAGGGCGGCGAGGAGTTCGCGGCGAGTGGGCATGGCCTGCTCCAGCGGGTCGCGTGAATTATAGATCGGCGCTCAGACAGCGGGCGTAGAATTGGGGGGAGGCGTTATGCCCAGTGCCACCATTTCGATCCCGCTCGACCCGCAGACCGCACAGGCGTACGGTGCCGCTCGCGACGAGGAAAAGCGGAAGATGCAGGCGCTGATTGGCCTGTGGCTGCGCGAACTGACTGCTCCCGGGTCGCCATCTTTGCAGCAGGTGCTTGACGATGTGGGCCGCAAGGCGCAGGCGCGAGGGCTCACTCCGCAGATATTTGAGTCGCTGCTAAAGGGCGAGTAACTTGTGAGCGGGTTTTGGCCGGCAGTTAGTCGGTCTCTTCGTTTGCACTCTGGCGCAACCGATTTCTAGATAGAACGCCTGTTGCTACACCGACGGCAAAAGGCGCAGAACACAGCACCATCAGCTTGATGGCATCAGACAAGGCATCTTGAAAAAGTTGGTGCCGACTTTGAAATGTGATCAGCGCCATCACAAGAGTTCCTGCAATAAGTGAGTGCAAGAACGGTTTCTTGCTGCTGAGGACCGCTGTCACGAATCCGCCGATAGCTGCGGAAATTGGTCCGCAAAGCAACTCCGCTGTTAGCTCACCAGTTGTTGGAATTCCCTGTGTATTAAGGGCCCCCCCAAGCCAAAGAGTGAGCCACTTGGCCAAGAGGAAAGCAACGATCCCTGCCCCAATTGCTTTTAGGCTGTCGAACCTATCATTCATAGCTGAGGCGATGCTGTCGCCTAGTCCGCACTAAACCGGCCTTGGGTGCGCGTGGGCGAGGTCGGCGCCCAGCATGGTGGCGGGCTTATGCAGCGGCAGTTCCATTCCTGCGTGTTCGCCGCCGATGAGGCCCAGCCCCGAGACGGAGATATTGTCGCGCGTGGTTTTGGCGCGGTACATCTCAGTATCTGCGGCGCGGATGATGCTCTGCACGGTGTTGCCGTCTTCGGGGAAGGTGGCGAGGCCGAAGCTGCCGGCGAGGTTGAGATTGAGGCCCGCGCCGGAGAGGAACTTCTCTTCGCGCAGCTGTTCCCACAGATGGGTGGTGGCATCAATGGCGGTCTTCTTGTCCATGCCGGGCAGCAGCGCGACGAATTCGTCACCGCCATAACGGATGCAGGAGTTGGCGGGGCCCAAGGTGCGCTTCATCACGCCGCCGACTTCAGAGAGCAGGCGGCTGCCGATAAGGTGGCCATGCGTGTCGTTGACCTGCTTGAAGCGGTCGAGGTCAAGGAAGAGCAGGCTGAACTGGTGCGCGGGATTCTGGCCATGCTCGGCCAACTGCTCGTCGAGCAGCGTGTAGAGATGGCGCGCGTTGAACAGGCCGGTGCAATCGTCGGTGATGGTGAGCTCGTGGATGCGCTCGACGGAGCGGGCGTTCTGGATGGCGATGGCGGCGTAGTCGCAGAGCAGGCGCAAAAAGCTGATGGAATACTCGCTCAGCAGATCGAGCTTGCTGTTGAGCAGCTGAATGACGCCGAGGGTCTTGTCGCCGGAGCGTACCGGCACGCACGCGATGGACTGGATGTTGAGCTCGGGATGCGCTTTGGAGAAGGCACTCCACTGTTCGTCGAGCGCAACGTCTGGGACGACGAGGGGATTTCCGGTCGATGCAACCCATCCAGCGACGCCTTCGCCGAGTGGCACACGGAGACCTTTCAATGTTTCGGCATCTTCGCCGACGGCAATGGCGTAGTAGAGTTGCTGCGCCTTCTCATCGACCATCAGCATGGACCAGCGCTCCGGCCCGAAGAACTGGGCCATTTTTTCCATGATGGCGAGGAGAATTTCTTCGAGCTCGAGCGTTTGCGTGAGGGCGCGCGCGACTTCATGAAAGACGCGCAGATGATCCATCTGCCGGCTTTCGATGACCGCGAACTGACGCCTGTCAGGCAAAGCTGATGCACCTCAGTAACCGAGAAGATCACAACCTAGTTACGGACTGGTATACCGCAAAAGGGGAATGCGAATGGTAATAGGATGCGCAGGAGGCTCAGGAGGCACAACAGGAGGAGCGGGTCAGCCGCCGATGTGCACCATATTGCGCGAAGGCTTGAGGAAGCCGGGCTCGCCGATGTGGTGGCGGGCCTCCTTCTGGTGGACTACGCGGCGGATCCAGGCAGCAAGCTCCTCATTGTCGGCTCCCTGACGCATCAGCGCATACAGGTCATGGTCGGACTGCGAGAAGAGGCAGGTGCGCAGGGCGCCGTCGGAGGTGATGCGGACGCGGCTGCAATGTCCGCAGAAGGGATGGGAGACGGGCGCGATGACGCCGATCTCGCCGATGCCGTCGGCGAAGGTGTATCGGCGGGCGGTTTCGCTCAAGGAGTTCGGCGGCAGCTCGACGAGGCCTGCCGGCGTAGAGCATGAAGGCCGCCAGGCGTTGAGGCGGGCGAGAATTTCATCCATGGTGACGACAGTCTGCGGCGTCCACGTCCTGTCTTCTTCCAGCGGCATGAATTCAATGAAGCGGACGATGACACCTTCTCGTCGCGAGAACTCAGCGAAAGGAATGATTTGCGAGTCATTGAAGCCGCGCAGGAGAACGCAGTTCACCTTGACGGGCCCAAGGCCGGCCGCCTGCGCAGCGCGAACACCGGCAAGGACGCGTTCGTAGCTTCCGGGCACGCGAGTGATGCGGGCGAAGATGTCGGGGTCGACGGCGTCCATCGAGACGGTGACCCGATTGAGCCCTGCCCGGGCAAGTGGCTGGGCGAGGGATTCGAGCAGGTGGCCGTTGGTGGTGAGAGCCAGATCAAGCGGATGGCCAGGATTTTCCTGTGTTGCAGGCGACCCATCGGGGTTGAAGGCGGTGCGCAACTGGGCGAGCTCGGAGACGAAATCGACCAGGCCGGAGCGCAGCAGCGGCTCGCCGCCCGTGAGACGGACCTTCTCAATGCCAAGCGATACGAGCACACGCACAATGCGCAGGTAATCGGCGATGGGCAATTCGGTGTACTGCGCGCCTTCGTTGCCGGTGCGGCAGTAGACGCACTTGTAGTTGCACCGGTCGGTTACGGAAAGCCGCAGGTCCATGATGGCGCGGCCGTGCGAGTCGCGCAGGCGGGCTGGCGTCTGGGTGTCGAGATCGGCGGGAGATGGCAGCAGGGTCGCGATGGTGAGTTCCCTTCTCCGAACCGGGGGCCTGACGGCGAGGTTACGAAGGTGCGTACCGGGCGGGTATCTTCAGGTGAGTCGAGAAGCCGCCCATTGCCAGTATAGTGAGGGTCACAGGCAGATTGCCGGAACCGGCCGGGCATGGAATTTCCGATGCACGAGCCGGAGATAAGCTCCAAGCTTTGCAGTCCTGTACGTGTCTGATTTCTGTCCCGGTCGTGTACGAATGTCTTTCTCTGGTATTGAGCAGTGGCTTCTGGCACAGATTGTGCCGGTGTTTTCCGTGGGGTTTGCGCTGTTGGCGGGGCTGGCGCTGGTGTACTTTTCCGCGCAGAGCCGCAAAGCGGCGCGCCAGCGGGACCGCGCGGGACAGAATGAAGACACGTTCACGGAGCGGCTGGCGGTGTACGGGTTCGATGTGGAGTTGGCGCGGGCCGTTTACCGCTATCTGGAGCAGCGGACGGGCGTCGGGTTTCCGATTCTGCCGAACGACGATCTGGATCGGGATCTCGGCCTCGACCGTGAAGATGCCATGGACGCGCTGCGCGAACTGAATGCGCAGGTAGGGCGCGAATATCTTCCGGGACTGGTGCAAACTCCGCTGGTGACCGTCGCCGACCTGCTGCGAGCGGTGCAGGGCTCGCCGCGCAAGGTACTGCCCATGCGGAGAAAGGCGTAAAGGCAGTTGTGAGTTTCTGAGGACTGGGCATCAGTTTGCGGCTGGGGGGGTGACCGAATCGATGACGATCTGATCGACCGGCGCTTTTGCGGACTCGAGGTGCAGGCCCAACTCCTCCTGCAGCGCGGTGAATAGTGACGGCCCGGCGTTCGCAGCCCTTTCGTTGGCGCTGAGGAAGATATCCGGCGTCCACTTGAGCGTGAAGTCGTAATTGCCCGTGAGACCCGTCTTGTCGAGCACAAGCCGGCCACCGACTTCCGGCTGCATTGAGAGCACAGTGACGAGCGTGGAGATGTCCGCGGAGTAGCCCTCCAGGTCGCCAACCCCGGCGATTCGAATCCAGCGGGTTGGCTTGCCGAGTTTGTCGGTATCTTTTACGGTGGCCGGGTCCGCCGCGGGCAACAGCTTGGGTCCACTCTTCGCGACGACCAGATCATAGACGGCGAGCTGCCGGGTCTCATGATGAAGTTGCAAATGGAAGCGCTGAGTGATCAGGTCGCGAAGCATCTGACGAACCTGGTCCCCCTGTTGTTGCCTGGACAAGCTGGCGATTTCAGCAGAGAGCGCGGCATCCTCTTTGGCGTCCAGATCGAATCGCGTGCTGGAGACCCACGGCGGACCGCCTGCAACTTGGTCGTTGGCGGCGTAATTGAGGTTCCAGGCGACCTTGATGAGTTCTTTCAGCGTCATGCCGGTGGCTTGGAAACGGTCTGGCGAAATGTCCACTGAGGGTGGCGGAGGATTGGTCCTGCTGGTTGGCTTGATGGTTGCGACGTCGAAGGCATGGCGCGGCTGCTCGGCCGGTGCCTTCCCGGCGCCGACAGCGACCAGGAGGCCAGAACAAAGTCCGGAGGCGGAAAAAAAAGACAGGAGGGCCGCGTAAGCTGCTCTAGATGCGGGAGATAGATATTTCATTGAAGGCATCGTACTGGCTTTTGTGCCGGCTCGCCTACTGCGCTTTCGTTGTAAGAATGGCCTCGGTTAATGCCGGAACGATCTCAAACAAGTCGCCGGCAACGCCGTAATCCGCGATCTCGAAAATAGGCGCGGACGGATCGCGATTGATGGCGATGACCGTCTTTGAGCCCTTCATTCCAACAAGATGCTGGATCGCCCCCGAAATGCCAATGGCGAGATAGAGTTTTGGCGTCACCGTCTGCCCGGAGCTGCCGACCTGCCGCTCCATCGGCAGCCAGCCTGCGTCGCAAATGGGGCGGGAGGCGGCCATCTCTGCCCCGAGTGCCTCGGCAAGGGACTGGATTAAGGCGACATTGGCCTGTTCGCCGATGCCGCGACCCGCGGCGACAATCACCGACGCCGTCGTGAGGTCGACGGAGCGGGAGGACTCGCGAAAAGGAGCGGCTGGGACGGTACGTATCTGCGCCGAGGTGAGTTTGGGGGTGAAGGCCTCGATCTGCGGTGGCTGAGCGGAAGCGGCTGCGGCATCGAGCGATTCGGCCCGGAAGGCTCCGGCCTGGATGGAGACGAAGGTGGGCACGGGCGTGCGCGAGGATGCGGCCATGCGGTAGTCGGCGTTGAGGCGCCCCTGGAAGAGCTGGCGCACGAACACGGGCAAGCCGCTCTCGATGCGAATCGCGATCGCATCGGAGACGAGGGATTGGCCGAAGCGGGCCGCAAGCGCGGGTGCGTAGTCGCGTACCTGGTACGTATGTGGGAAGACGACAAACTCTGGCGCAAGGCTGGCAATCAGCTGATGGAGGGCGATCGAGAAGCCGTCTGCGGTGTACGACGCAAGCAGTTCATGCTCGACGGCAAGGAGTTGCGCGAGCCCAACATTGCGAACAGGCCCAAAGGCCGGCGATGCGAGCACGTCGTTAAGGCCATCGCCGATCAGCGCAGCAGAGCAGGGAATCGCGAGCTGCTGCGCAAGATGGACGCCCGCGGCGAGTGCCTCAAGGGTCACGCGAGGTACGGTGACGCTGCCTTGAGCGAAAGCCCGGTGTTCCAGGATAACGAGGACGCCACTCATAGGACGCGCACCTCATTGCGCAGAACATCTACGAGCTTCGCGGCAACTTCAGCCGCCGTGCCGGTAAGCATCCGAGTCTCGCGTTGTTTTTCCGGCACGAAGACGCGAGCGAGTTCCGCGGAAGCCGCAGTGCCCTGCAACCCGAATGAAGCAGCGTCGATTGTGCGAACCTCTTTGGAGCGCGCCTTCTTGATGCCCATCAGTGTGGCGTAGCGAAGCTGGTTGCCGCCGGACTGGATGGTCACGAGTGCGGGCAGGGGCATCTCGACATATTGAAACCACCCGTCTTCCAACTCGCGCTTGACACGGATGCCGGACGAGATGGCCTCAACGTGGAGCACGAGCGTGGTGTGCGGAATGCCGAGAAGTTCGGCGAGGATTACGCCGGTCTGTCCCAGGCCGAGGTCGTCGGACTGAAGGCCTGCGAGGATGAGATCGGGAGATTCGCCGCGGATTGCGGCGGCCAGAAGCTGCGCAACGGCCAGCGGATCATGCTGCTGCGGTGAAGCCGGCGTGACAATGTGGAGCGCGCGGTCGGCTCCGCGGGCCAGTGCATCGCGCAATACCGAGGCCGCGCCCTCAGGCCCGGCGGTAAGCGCGATGACCTCGCCGGACGCAGGCCCGAGCGAATCCTTCAGACGAAGGGCTTCTTCGAGAGCATAGGCGTCGGGCTCATTGGTTGTGTAGCTGAGAGCGGACCCTTCGATCCATTTTGCGTCGGCAGCAATCGCGAGCGGCGCATCGCGCTCCGGGACCTGCCGCATGGCCACGAGAATCTTCATTCCGGCCATTCTCGCAGAGTGGCAAGACGCGTGCGAGGGGGCAGCCAGCCGTTTCGTAGCACTTCATGGCGTTTCCATGAGCGGAAACGAACCGGCAAACGCCGCCGTGGTCTTCCGTCCGGCGGGGCATCTTAATTGGCAATGCAAGCTAGATCGTCTCCGAGGTTTTCGCTATGCGGTTGCTGTCTTCTTTCGCCCTCCTGAGCGCGCTGGCAATTCCTATGGCCGCCCATGCCGATGTTTTTGTCCTGGCCGGCTCAGCAGGTTCGGCCAGCGGTTCCGCCACGGTGACGGCCACCAGCAATGGCAACAACTCATTCACCATTGGCAGCATTGCCGGCTCAGGGGCCGCGAGCGGAGCCAGCCTCATCGCGCCCAACGGCTTCCAGGGTAATGACAACCTGCTGTTTCCGTTTGGCTCTTCCGTGCTGGACACCAAGGGGTTCGCGTTCTCGGACACTGTCGGCAATACCAGCTTCAATGTGAATGTTGCACAGGCGACGAATGGTTATCAGGCATCCTTCCGCGACAGCGACGGAAACACCGGTACGGTTCCCGTGACGTTGAGCCTGGCGACAGTCGCGGCCACGCCGGAGCCGGCAAGCTGGGCGTTGCTGGGGACGGGAGCGTTGATGCTGGCCGGTGCAGGGCTGGCGCGGCGAAGATTCACGCCTGCGCGCAATCAAGCCTAAGGACGAGATCGACGTTGGCAATTCGGAGGGCCGGTGATGGGCAAACCCGCCGGCGCCTCCACTTTTTTTCAGCGGCTTGCATGCCTAGCTGAGGCCTCGGCGTGACGCGTCGCTACTGTGCCGCTGCCGCCTTCGCGCGCTTCAGTGTGATCGACATGGCCGGGAAGTTCCCGTCACTCGACTTGCTGTTGAGCGTGATCTGATCGCCGCTGACTGTGCCTTCGTGAGTAATGGTCGTGCCATTGAAGTCGACGGTAAAGGAAATCTTGTCGCCATCCACCTTGCCATTGGCGATGGGCAGGGGGTCGCCCTGGCCGCCTGTGACGTTTCCGGTCAGTGTGGCGCCATCTTGCTTAAACGTGAAGGTGAGCTGAAAATCACCACCACCACCGCCTCCAGGGGCCTGGACCGATCCGGTCCACGTGCCGGTGACGTCCGTAGCGGCGTGTGCGGTGAGCGGTGTGAGCGCCAGCGTGAACACGGCGGCGAGGCACAGCGAGAAGAGTTTGCGCATGGCGAGGTCCTTTGCAGCAGGCGACGGTTTGCGGCGCCCAATGGTTTGAAGATTGTCCAGCGCAGACATCATAGCGCATAAGGAAGGCCGCTGGTCCAAGACGTCTGGGAGAATGATCCAAACTCCGCCATTTACCGCGGGTAGGGAGACTTTCATTTTCCACGTGAGTTAGCATGGCGGGCGAAGGGTTCAATCATGGCGACACGGCGCGAGTTTGTGGGTGCGGTGGCAGCGGGAGCTGCCGGGCTGGCGATGCGGGGGACCGCAAAGAGCTATGCGCAGATTGCGGGCGCGAATGCACGCGTGAACTTTGCGGTCATCGGATTGAACGGCCGCGCGGGCGCGCACCTTTCTTCACTGCATGCGAACCAGAAGGACGCGCGGATCACTCATGTCTGCGATGTAGACCGCGTGATTCTCGACCGGTTCGCGGGAAAGACGACGCAGGCCATGGGCGAGACGCCGAAGTCGGAACAGGATTTCCGGCGCGTGCTGGAGTCGAAGGATGTGGACGCGATTACGATCGCCACGCCCGATCATTGGCATGCTCCGATGGGAATCCTGGGCCTGGCCGCCGGCAAGCATGTCTATGTCGAGAAGCCCTGTTCCTACAACCCGCACGAGGGAGAGCTTCTGGTCGCAGCCGCCGCGAAGTACGGCAGGGTATGCCAGATGGGATCGCAGCAGCGCTCGTCACCGCACACCATTGAGATCGTCGGGCGGATACACGAGGGGCTTATCGGTCGCGCTTACTGGGGCGAGACCTGGTACACGAACCGGCGCAAGCCGATCGGCATCGGCAAGGCGATTCCCGTGCCGGCAACCCTGGACTGGGATCTGTGGCAAGGGCCGGCGCCACGCACCGCATACAAGGACAATGTGCATCCGTACAACTGGCACTGGTTCCGGCGCTGGGGCACGGGCGAGACGCTGAACAATGGCACGCATGAAGTGGATGTGGCGCGCTGGGCACTGGGCGCGGGGTGGCCCACGCGCGTCACCGCCGCGGGCGGGCGCTATGCCGCAAAGGACGATTGGGAGTTCTACGACACGCTGGACACCAGCTTTGAATACCCCGATCAGCTCATCACCTGGAAAGGCGACTGCTGCAACGGCAAGAAGACCTTCGAGCGCGACCGGGGCGTGATGGTCCATGGCACAAAGGGCAGCGTGCTGATCGACCGTGCCGGTTTCGAGGTGTACGACGGAGCGGACAAAAAGATCGAGGAATACAAAGTGCCCGGCCACACAGCTTCTGCCTCTGCCGATACGGTGGGCGCCGACAGCATGACGGACCTGCACTTCGCAAACATGATCGCGGCGATCCGTACGGGCGAGAAGCTGCACCAGCCGGTCGCGCAGGGCAACGTCGCGGTGACGATTCTGCAGCTTTCCAATATCGCCTACTTCACAAACCGTGACCTGAGGCTTGACCCAGTGAATGGCCATATCGTGGGCGATGCCGAGGCAGAGGCGATGACGCGGCGCAAGGCCTATGCGCCGGGCTGGGAACCGAAGATTTAGTTCTCAGTTGTTAGTTGCCAGTTCTCAGTTGAGAGTCGCAAGCTCGGGGCCGGTGGTCTCGTATTTCGGTAGGCGGCTGTCACAAGAGCGTTGCATTCAATGTGCCATGCGTCCAAGTATCATTCCAGCATGGCAAAGAAGATCCGCTGGGGCGTGCTGAGCACGGCCAACATCGGGGTGAAGAAGGTCATCCCGGGAATGCAGAAGGGATCGCTGTGCGAGATCGCCGCGATCGCCTCGCGCGATGCGAGCAAAGCGCAAGAGGCCGCGAAATCGCTGAGCATTCCGAAGGCATATGGCTCCTACGAGGAGCTGCTGGCCGATCCCGAGATCGACGCGATCTACAACCCTCTGCCCAACAACATGCATGTACCGTGGACGGCGAAGGCGGCCGAGGCCGGCAAGCACGTGCTGTGCGAGAAGCCGATCAGCATTACAGTCGAGGAAGCCGAGACACTCCTCAGCGTGCGCGCACGCACCGGCGTCAAGATGGGCGAGGCCTTCATGGTGGTGTGCCATCCGCAGTGGGTGCGGCTGCGCGAGCTGCTGCGCAACGACGCGATCGGCGAGTTGCGCGCGGTGCAGGGCTTCTTCAGCTACTACAACGTGAGCCCGACGAACATCCGCAACAAGGTGGATGCCGGCGGTGGCGCATTGATGGACATCGGCTGCTATATGGTCCTGGCGGCGCGGTATGCGTTTGAACGGGAGCCGCAGCGCGTCGTTGGCTCGATCGAGCGCGACCCGGCCATGAAGACCGACCGGCTGACCTCCGCGATCCTGGAGTTTGGCGGCACTCATGGGCCTGCCGGCCAGGCGGTGTTTACGTGCAGTACGCAGCTTGCGCCGTTCCAGCGGCTGGAGTTCCTTGGGACCAAAGGCAGGATTGAACTGGAGATTCCGGTGAACGCGCCGCCGGACCGCGAGACGCGGCTTCGCGTGGATACCGGGGCGGACCTCTTCGGAGGCGGCGTTACAACCGAAACATTCCCTGTATGCGATCAGTACACGCTGCAGGGGGATGCATTCTCGCGCGCCATCCTGGAAGACAGGGAGGTGCCGATGCCGCTGGAGGCTGCAATTCGCAACATGGCGGTGATCGAAGCCATCTTCCGCTCGGGGAGATCAGGACAGTGGGAGCAGGTGTAAGAACAGTAAGCCAGCGATTCGGCAAGTCAGCGAGGCGGGCCGCGCAATTGGAAGCAGATTCAGAACCGTGGAGAATGGCCCGGGCGTCTAATAGAAGCCAACGATCGCATCTGGTAGCAGCAGCTCAAGGCAAATGGCAACCACAAGCACACCGAATCCAGAACCGAGGACCTTTGACAGCACGCTGAAGAGCGCGCACACGACCATGGTCTACGGCGAGATCGTCTCGCTGGCGCTGGACAGCTTCCGCGCGGGCAAGGCGCGCTTTCTGCTGACCATGCTGGGTATGGTGATCGGCTCGGCGTCCATCATCCTCACCGTAGTGGTCGGCGCGACGGGACGGGACTATGCGTTGAATGCGATCTCCAGCCTGGGACCGAACAAGATCGAGATGCAGTACTCGGGTGGCAGCATCATTGGGCCGGATAACCAGAGCATGCCGGACTACATGACGCTGGACGACATGCAGCAGGTGGTGGATACGGTTCCGGGCATCGTCGCCCACTCGCCCATGCTGGAGGACCATGAGAGCGTCAGCATGGGAGACGGCACCAGCAAGGAATGCATGCTGCTTGGCGTGTCTCCGCAATACAAGTATGTGCGCGGCCTGGTGGTGACGGCGGGCCGCTTCTTCGACGCAGAGGATGCCGCGGCACATGCCAAAGTCACCGTGCTGACCGAGCCGCTGGCGCAGAAGCTCTTTGGCAGCGACCAGGCGGCTGTAGACCGCGATGTCACGATCAAGAGCATTCAGCTGCGGGTCATCGGCGTTTTCAAGGAGAGCATTCCCACCTATGGCCAGTCGGAAATCAGCGATGATACGCTGCTGATCCCGTATGAGGTGGCGCGGTACTTCACCGGCAGCAACAACCTCAAAGAGATCTTCTTCCGCATGCAGAATGCCAATATGGTGGAGCCGGCCGCGGCGAAGATCACGGCGCTGATCAGCAGCCGGCACCGCCCCGGAAGTGTGTATCGCGCCCAAACCTTCACCGAACTCCTGAAGACTGCCAAGGACATAGGGAACGACCTGACCTGGGTGCTGATCCTGGCCGCGGCCATCACGCTGATCGTCTCCGGCGTGGGCATTATGAACTCGATGCTGGCGAATGTGACCGCGCGCATTCGCGAGATCGGCATCCGCAAGGCGCTGGGTGCCACGCGACGGGAGATTCGCCTCCAGTTCCTCACCGAGGCGGTGTTCATGTCGCTTTCGGGCGGCATTGTCGGGACCTTGCTCGGCATCAGCGTGCCGCTGCTGGTGGGCTTCCTCACGCCCTTCAAAATCCCGGTGGGATGGCAGGCTGCTCCGATCGCTCTGGGGACGTCAGTGCTCGTAGGGGTGATCTTCGGCACGGTTCCAGCGAACCGCGCCGCGCGGCTGGATCCCGTGGAGACGCTGAAGTACGAATAAGCGGGATCGCCCTGAGCTGCGCTGAACGGAGCGCACAAGCTGCAAACGAAACCACTCAAGCGCGGGTGGACGGCTTGGCTTAGCAGAGCAGCGCCGCTCGTGCACCAAGAAGTCTCTCTGGGCTGGGAGAGTGTTGCCCGCGTGGATGGCCCTTAAGCATTTACGTGGCTGCCCTCTGAGGAGGGAGCCACGCAAACTGCGACGGACCGAGAATCGCGGTGGGAACTTCTGAACTTGCGGGAGATTGGAGAACAGTAGAAAAGGGCGCAGTCCCGATGGAACTGCGCCCCGGAGGTGAAATCCCAGGAAGGGATGGTTTAGCGCGACATAGAGGACGCGATCCGCCGGCGCATCATGCCAGCCGCGCCGATGATTCCCGTACCCAGCAGCAGCAGGGACGAAGGCTCAGGAGTGAAGGTCAGATTGGGGCCAACGATGCCCGACAGACCAGTGCCGCTTGCGCCGAGAATATCCGCTGCGAACTGGACGCCATCCGCGTTCGAGCCGAAGGTCGAGGCGCTGATGCCTGCGCTGTCGCTGATGGTGAAGACAAGGCTGGAGATGTTGCCGGAGGTTCCGCCCTTAGCTCCCGATGTGAAGATGACCGACTCGAGGAAGGAACCGAGATCGGGATCGGTGCTGCCGACCGCGCCGCCACTCTTAAAGTTGGAGGTGTCCGCCGGCGTGATGGTGATGGTCGCACCGCTCTGGGGCACCAGATTGAATGCAAACGCCGGGTGATTGCCGCTGCCGGTATTTGCAAACAGCGTGGCCGGAGTCGTGGGTGTGACGGTCACCATAATATCGTTGGCATCAACAGTGTGGAGATCCACCGAGAAGCAGCACTCGGCGCCCACGTAGTTGCTGGTGCTGTTGGAAATAATCGCGTCCGCGTGCGCAATCGTTGCTAGGGAAAGCAGAGCAACGGAACTGAGAGCGAGAAAAGTCTTTTTCATGGCCTTAGAAGTCCTTCCTGGGTGAAGAGAAACACTACAACTCAGTACTTGTTTGGAAGCTATAAAAGCATTCGGCGTGCCAATCTGGGTTTCATTACACGAAAAATTCGTCCATGAATGCAAAGACTTGCGAGGGGCTCACGGTTTTCACGCGTTCTGGGCAGCAAGATTATGCAAAATTTTGCAGTGTAAGGGAAGGAAATTGCTCATTTTTTGCAGATTCGGCGGATTCCCTGAACTGCACTATAACGGGTGCAAAGCAAAGAGCGCACTCACCTTAGCAGGGAGTGCGCTCGTTTGGAGTCAGGTTCTAGCCCGGTTCAGGCCGCGGTTTCCGTCTCATCGCCGGGTTCGGCCTGCACTGTGACCTTCACGTGGCTGGTGACCTCGCGGTGCAGCTTGATGGGCACGTGGAACTCGCCGAGCGACTTCAACGGCTCATCGAGCGCGATCTTGCGGCGATCGACCGTATAGCCCTTCTCCGCCAGCTGGCCGGCGATGTCGGCCGCGGTGACCGAGCCGAAGAGGTGGTCGCTTTCGCCCACCTTGCGCTCGAAGACCAGTTCGATCGCGTCGAGCTGCTTCGAAAGCTCTTCGGCTTCGACCTTTTCCTTGGCCAGCTTGCGGATGGCCGAGTGCTTCATCTGCTCGATGACGGCCTTGTTGGCTGCCGTAGCCTCGATGGCCAGCTTCTCCGGCAGCAGGTAGTTGCGTCCGTAGCCGTCGGCCACCTTCACCACGTCGCCGCGGTTGCCGAGCTTGAGGACATCTTCCTTCAGGATGACTTCCATAGTGTTCTCCGAAAAGCGTGTTGCCGCAGGGTGTGCCGCGGCGCAAAAGTTAGAACCGGTTGGCGAAGGCGAGCAGCGCAATGTTGCGGGACTGCTTGATCGCGAGCGAGAGCTTGCGCTGGTGGCGCGTGCAGACGCCGGTCAGGCGGCGGGGAACGATCTTGCCGCGCTCCGCGACAAAGCCCTGCAGCAGACGCACGTCGCGATAGCTGATGGCGTCAATCTTTTCCGTGCAGAACTTGCAGACCTTCTTGCGGCGGAAGAACTTGCGTCCTCCGGGACCGCCGCCGGGACCGCCGGGGCCGCCAGGGCCTCCCTGCGGACGTGGGCCACGCGCGCCGCCAGGGCCGCTGCGTGGGGTGTAGGGACGGGGCGCCGAGGCGGAAGCGGAGGCCTCCGCTGGGGCGGGTTGCGGGGTGCTGGTTTCGTCAGCCATTTTTGTTTCCTCTCAGAATGTTGTGCTGTGCGCTCAAAGCTGTGCAGAAGTTCCTGAATTTCGTTCTATGTTGGGCGTTGTTCGTGGTACGGGGAACGTAAAACGACAACGGAAAACGCACTAGACCGCCGCGGGAGCGCTCTCCGCTGCCGGCTCGCCCGCGACAACACCGGCCTCGGCGGCAGGCTGCGGCGGGATCGGCTGCGCGCTGCGCTTCACCTTGGTGTCGCGGATGGCCTTGATCTTGGCGAGACGCTTTTCCTCTTCGTCCATGCGCACGGTGATGAACTTGATCACCTGCTCGGTGACGCGCATGCGGCGCTCAATCTCGCCGATGAGCGAGCCGGGCGCGGCCACCACCAGCAGCACGTAGAAGCCATCATTGAACTTGCGCACCGTGTAGGCGAGCCGCCGGCGGCCCATTTTCTCGGCCTGCTTCACTTCGCCGCCGCCATCGGTGATGTTGTGCGTGAAGCCATCAATGAGCTTGTCGATGTCCGCCTCTTCGACGTCGGGCCGGACGATGAACATGATTTCGTAAGTACGATTCATTCTGCTTCTTTCTGCGGGGTTCTGCCCCACCGCTCCGGCGTTGGACTGCCGGGGTCGGTCTGGAATTTTTTCCAGGGACTGGGGACTAGTTACTGGGGACTAGGTTCCAGCCCTGGTTGGTTTGTTCATGCTTCTAACTACAAACTGATCTTCAATACTTCTTGTCCTGCACCTGGTAACCAGTCCCTAGTCCCTAGTCACTCCGGTTGAACTCGCTCATCGCCGGGCCGGGCCCTTTGCTGAGGATTGCTTCTACTGCCTGCCGGACGCGGTCGAGCACCTCGTCCAGCTTCTCCAACTCCTGCTTGCGCATCGGCGAAAGCAGGTAATCCGTACCGCCGGACCTGATCTCTCTGCCGTCCTCCAGAGCAGGTTTCCCCACTCCGATGCGGATGCGCAGCCACTCGTCCGTGCCGAGCGCACCGGAGACCGACTTCGCCCCGTTATGCCCGTTGGCTGAACCGCGCTCGCGAATGCGAATCGTGCCCAGCGGAAGGTCCAGCTCGTCGTAGATCACGATGATGTCTTGCGACGGGTTCGTGATCTCAAACTCATTCACCAGGGCGGCGACTGCGAGCCCGCTCAGGTTCATGTACGTCTCTGGCTTGGCCAGCAGAACTTCCGTGTCTGCCAGCCGCGCCTTTGCCGTAAGCGCCCTTCCCCGGCGGTTCGCGACCGATACATTGCAGAACTCCGCAATGCGATCGATGGCGAGAAAGCCGGCGTTGTGCGGCGTGAACTGATACTCGACTCCAGGATTGCCGAGACCGATGATCAGCTTCACGCCGTAGTTCCTTCTAGTACTTCTCCGGGGCTAAAGCCCCATCGAGTTTCGTGCTCTCTATCGGCGGGACTAAAGTCCCGCCCTATCTCAGAAACAACAGCAAAGACAAATGACTTTACTGGCAAATCTTTACTTCTTTGCCTTGTCGCCGGCAGCAGCAGCTTCGCCGCCTTCAGCTTCTGTCTTGCCCTTCTTGGCGACTTCCGGCTCTGCCGGAGCAGCTTCTGCTGCGGCCGTTTCAGCTTCCGCCGTCGGCTCTTCGCGGACCGCGGTGACGTGCGCGACGGTCAGTTCGCTGTCGGTGATGTATTTGATCTTGTCCGAGTGCGGCAGATCGCTGACGTGTACGCTCTGGCCGAACTCGAGCGCGGTGACGTCCACGTCGAGATGGCTGGGAATGTCGCCCGGGAGGCACTCGATCTCGACCTCGCGGATGACGTGGTCCAAAATGCCGCCCTGGTTCTTGACGCCCGTGGGCACGCCGACCAGCTGCACCGGCACGGAGACGCGCATGGCCTTGTCCATCGCGATCCGCTTCAGGTCGATGTGCAGCAGATGGCCCTTCAGCGGCTCATTCTGCCAGTCGACGATCATGGCCTTCACCGTGCCGGAGCCGGTCACGTCGAGGTCGAAGATGGAGTTGTGTCCTGTATCCGAGTGCAGGATCTTGGTGATGACCTTCGGGTCCACGGAGACCGCGACGGAATCCTTGCCCGCGCCATAGACGACGGCGGGTATCTGGCCGGCGGCACGCACGCGGCGCGCGGCATTCTTGTTGAACTTGCCGGAGCGCGGCTCGGCGACGACGGCGGGGATGTTGTTGCTTGCTGCCATGATTGCTTCTTCCTTTCGGGCACGAATGCAGTTGTCAGTTCTTAGTTCTCAGTTGTCAGTTACCAACGGCGAGCCGTCCGACTTCCTTCTTCGCTCCCTTTGCGGCTCTGCCGCTTGTGATTTGTACTGCGTACTTACTGACAACTGAGAACTAACAACTGACAACTTAGTTGAACAGCGTACTCACGCTGGTCTCCATATGAATGCTTTCAATCGCGCGACCCAACAGGCCCGCGATCGAAAGCACCTTGATTTTCGGCAGCTTTGCTGCCTCTTCCGTCAGCGGAATGGTGTTGGTGACGATCAGCTCTTTGAGCCGCGAGTTCGCGATGCGCTCGACGGCAGGGCCGGACAGCACCGGATGCGACGCGCAGGCGTAGACTTCGCGAGCGCCTTTCTCGTACAGCGCGTTGACTGTGCCGACGAGCGTGCCGGCGGTGTCGATGATGTCGTCAAGGATGAGGCAGGTGCGGTCGCGCACATCGCCAATGACGTTCATTACTTCGGCGACGTTCATGTCCGTGCGCCGCTTGTCCACGATCGCCAGCGGCGCTTCCATCTTGCGGGCGAAGAAGCGCGCGCGCTCCACGCCGCCCGCATCGGGCGAGACCACGGTGAGGTTGGGCAGGTTCAGGTCCCGCACATATCCAACCAGCACCGGGCTGGCGAAGAGGTGGTCGACCGGGATGTCGAAGAAGCCCTGGATCTGCGCGGCGTGCAGGTCGACGAGCAGCGCGCGGTTCGCGCCGGCGGTCGAAAGCAGGTCGGCCACCAGCTTGGCCGTGATGGCCACGCGCGGGCGGTCTTTGCGGTCCTGGCGTGCGTAGCCGTAATACGGCATCACCACGGTAATCCTTCCTGCCGACGCGCGCTTCAGCGCGTCGATCATGATCAACAGCTCCATCAGGTGCTCATCCACCTGCCGGCACGTGGGCTGCACCACGAACACATCCACGCCACGCACGTTCTCCAGCAACTGGAAGTACACCTCGCCGTCGGCAAACCGCTGCAGGCGGCACTCGCCCAGCGGCACGCCGACGAACTTGCAAATCTCCTCGGTCAGCGCGCGGTTGGCGGACCCGCAGAAAATCTTGAAGCGCTTCGGCTCGCCGGCCTTGTTCGTTCTCCGGCGCTCGCCTGGCTTCGCCTCCGCCGAACCGGATTTATCGAGCTTCTGCCCGTCGGTGGAGGGTTTCGGCGAGGGCTTGGAGTCGTTTTTCTCCTCAGCCTCACCTGCAATAGGGGAAAGGACCGCAGACGCGTCGTTGTTGCTCATGGAACCTCCAGGCTGGTTGGCCTCAGTAATTCCTGCTGCGTTGGTCTGGAACGGCGCCTTGGTTGCTGCGCCGCTTACTTCGCCTGTTTCATCAAGAAAATTGCGAAATACTCGAGACTCTTACCCTTCAAACTAAAACCGAACCTTGATTCGGCTTTTTACTCTGAACCTTACGTACTCGGCGCATTAGTTGCTGCGCTCTCGCTCTCGAAAAATCCAAAATCCGTTCACTTCCGTGCGGCACCCAGTCTTTTGCGAAAAGGTACCGCTAAAAAGTTCCCTATCCTGCCTGCGGAAGCTGACTTGATCCATCGGCTTCCGCAATGTTCGCCGTTCTCGCTCGGCGTCGACTTTTTGGCTGGGCGACCAGGATTCGAACCTGGACAAAGTGCGTCAAAGGCACTTGACCTACCATTAGTCGATCGCCCAGTAAAACCTTGTTCGACCTTGCACTTCGTTTCACGCCCCCGATTGCGGCTTGCCGCAATCGGCAGAAAGGCACTTGACCTACCATTAGTCGATCGCCCAGTAAAACTTCGTTCGATCCTGCCGTACTGCCTGAAACTTATCTCCGGGGCTAAAGCCCGGTGAAATCCCTGCTCTTGCACCGCGGGCTGAAGCCCGCTGCTACTCCGCTGCGAACATCGTGGCCCAGTACTGGGGCCTTGGCAAGGTCCAAGTGACGATTGCCCTGCAGCCAAAGTCCTGAACACGCTGTTGAGCCGCGACCGCATCCTCCTCCGTCCGGTAAAGCCCGAACAGCGCGGAGCCCGACCCCGAGAGTGCCGCATAAATCGCGGCCTGCCGGTCCGAAGGACCCTGAAGCACACGCTTGATGTCACGCAAGGAGGGATGCTGAGGAAAGACGACCTGTTCAAAGTCGTTTTCGATCCCGGTGCGGACAAGCGCGAGAAGAGGGTTCCCGGCCAGACCGTTCTGTGCGCTTTCTTCTTGAGGCACATTGCCCTCAAAGTCGCCCTGTTTGCTCTCAGGACGAATGCCACGAACGATACCGGATGTGTCAGACGCCGGCGCCCCAAGTACGGAGGCATAGACGTGACTCAACGCTTCCAGTCTATCGGGCGGCTCAGCCCCGGTCAACCGGGAACTGGCAGGTGCGATCACAGATTGGCTCAGTTCGAGTGGTCTTGTTAAGGGCACGGCTTCAGCCGTGCCGTAAGCTGATTTGTCTGAGGCCGGGGCTTTAGCCCCTGAGGTCATGTGCCCGGGGGAAGCGCACAGCGAATCCCACTCCTGGAACGCCCGCGGCGTCGAAACTCCCACCTCCGGCACGGCCACCACGCACGGCGCCGCCGGCAGATCCGCCATGGGCGAGACGATCTCGCCCCGGCCAGTCCCTAAAACAGCTCCGCCAACCAGAAACAGAGGCACGTCCGAGCCGACTGTCGCCGCAATCTCCAGCCGGACGGCCTCTGACAGGGCTCCGGCCTTGCCTGGCTGCAGCCCGAGTTCCCGTTCGAGGCCCATCAGCGCCGCCGCCGCATTGGCTGACCCTGCCCCCATCCCGCCTTGGACGGGTAAGTTCTTCTCTATGTGTAGTTTGACCTCCACGGCGATTCCCATTCGCTCCAGCGCCAGCGCAACGATTTTCCACGCCGTATTCCGATCATCCGTAGGAACGCCGGGATGGTTCGTGGTCAGCGAAATGATCGAACTCGAAGAATGCGGGTGCCCCATGTCTCGCTTCTGAGACATGGGAGTTGAGCCAAGCCTTTTCGCCTCCACCGTGACCGCGTCATGCAGCGCCAGCGTCTGGTAGAGCGTCGCCAGCCCATGAAAGCCGTCCGGCCGCACCGGCCCAATCGCCAGGCCGAGGTTGATCTTGCAATAAGAGCGGACACGTGTCGGCATTGCCCTTCGATTCTACTAAGCAACCAAGAGCAACCACGGATTGCATTGGATTGGACACGGCTTAAGAAAATCCGTGCTTCTATCCGGGTGCATCCGTGTTAAGCCTTTGCCTTTCGCTGACACAGCCCATGCTGCCCCGCCCTCAGTAGATATGGAAACCCACATCCACGTTCATATACACCGCGACCGGTTTGCCGTCTTCGAGCGCCGGTTTGAAGCGGTACTCCTTCACCGCCTCTACGGCCTTCTCATCCAGACCCATGCCCACGCCGTGCAGCACATGCACGTTCTGCGGCATGCCGTTCGCGTCCACGATGAGGCTGACGATCACGTCGCCGGGATACTTCGCGCGGCGCGCCTCCTCGCTGAACTCCGGCTCTACCATGTGCGTGACGATCGGCTCGGAGATGCCGCCGCCCACGTTCTTCACGTCGCCGCCGCCCCAGTTGCCGCCGCGCCCGTTGCCCAGCCCCGGACCGTTGCCGTCGCCCATGCCCGTGCCTTTGCCCGCGCCCAGCGACGTGCCCAGGTTGGTTGAGGTCGGCATCCCAAGATTTGGCATATCGGGGTTCGGCATCTTCATGTTCGTCACGGCCTCAATCGCCGGATCGGGCATGCGGATCTTTGCTTCCACCGGGATCTTCGGCGGCGTGATCTGCACCGGTGCGAACTTCGGCAGCTGGCCTTTGACGACCGGCGCATGATCGTTCGACCCTCCTCCGCCGCCGGTACGGTGCATCTCGGGCGCGATCGGCGGCGGAGTGGTCAGCACATCGATCTGCGTCGTTTCCGTGAGCGGGGTCATTCGCACATGCGCCGACACCGCCAGACACACCAGCAGGATCGCCGCCGCATGCGCCAGCACCGCATATCCGGTGGAGCGCGCGCTGCGCTTCGGCTGCATCTTCGCGAGAAAGACATCCGGCGCGAAGACCGCGGCAGGCCGATCGGCTACGACCAGAACTGGGTGCCCCACGTCTCGCTTTTGAGACGTGGGATAGCCAGTCGTGTCTGCTCCGGCAGTCATCTCCCGCACCCACACGCGTGTCTGCACCCGCACGCGCGCCGGCACCTCGGGATTCGCCACCGACCGCAGCACGTCGTCCAGCAGCAGATCGAACTCGTCATTCGCCGATACATTCATCTCATCCATTCCAGTCATCATCTTCGTCCTGCCCTCTGAATCGCATCTCCTGTCGGGTCTCAAGCCCGATCCGTGTCTATCCGTGCAAATCCGTGGTTGCTTTTCTTTCCCCGCGATCCGCGGTCGTCTTTGTCTTTGCTTTCATCGCCGCGAATCTCTTTCTTAGCTCCGTCCGCGCGCGCATCACGCGCGTCCGCACTGTGCCTTCGGGAATGCCCAGGGCCGCCGCCACCTCGCGCGAGGTCATCTCTTCAATCGCGGAGAGCACTAGCGGCTGGCGCAGCTCTTCAGGCAATGCATCGATCAGACGGCGCAGCAGCGCACGCTCATCGCCTGCAGCAAGCTCTTCCTCGGCGGATCTTCCCGCGGCCGCGAACTCGCGGAGCGGGCCGGCGCCATCGTCGCTCTCAAACGACTCCGTCCGCTTCGGCCTTCGTGCCGCGATGTCCAGCCCCGCGCGCCACACTGTGCGCGCGAGGTAGGCCTTCTCATTGGCGATTTCGGGTTCGCAGTCGTCGCGCAGCCCGGCATGCCCATCTACGCGAAGGCCTGACTTGTACACCCGCAGCAGCGCCTCCTGCACAGCGTCTTCGGCGTCGTGCGCGTTGCGGAGCAGTCCATGCGCAATGCGGAAGAGCAGCCGCCCATGCTCTTCGGCGAGCGCAGCAAAGCGAGAATTCCACTCGGTTGCTGCCTCGTCTACCACACGCACTCCGCGCTTCGTATCCAACTCAACCAGCTGCATCGAGCCCATTCCGTTCCTCGCCTGCTCACGCCGAACGCCCGTGTCTAGACCTAAAGACCGTTCCCGCACGCCAAGTGTTCAGCTTTTTTTGAAGAAATAAAGTTCGCGGCCATTTGCGCATCTGCTTCGTCCAACAATGTTTCGGATCGAAAGCGGGCCGCTGCTCTAATCTTGAAAGCGCAATGCGCTTCGTCTCTCGCACCTTCGCCCTGGCCACGCTCTCCTGCGTGCTGTCCTGCGCGGCTCAGACCACCGGCGCAGGTTCGCCCACAGCCAAATCAACCCACGCAGATCAGCAGACCCTCACCACGCGCCACGCGATGGTGGTCTCTATCCATCACGAGGCCACTGACGCGGGTGTGGCCATCCTGCGCCGCGGCGGCAATGCGGTGGACGCGGCCGTGGCCGTCGGCTTCGCTCTCGCGGTCGTCTATCCCGAAGCCGGCAACCTCGGCGGCGGAGGCTTCATGCTGCTGCGCACGCACACCGGCGACGCGCACTTTCTCGACTATCGCGAACGCGCGCCAGCCGCCGCCACGCGCGACATGTATCTCGACGCGCAAGGTCGCATCATCCCCAACGCGTCCACGCTCGGCTATCGTGCGGTCGGAGTGCCCGGCACCGTCGCCGGCCTCGTCTATGCGCAGCGCCACTTCGGCCGCCTCACGCTGGCGCAGGACATGGGCCCCGCCGTCCGCCTCGCGCGCGAAGGCTTCGTGCTCTCCGCCGAAGAGGCGCGCGCGCTCGCCTCCGCAAAGAACCTCGCGCAGTTTCCGGAGTCGCACCGCATCTTTCAGCGTGACGGCAATCCCTATCGCGAAGGCGGCCGCTTCACGCAGCCGGAACTCGCGCGCACCCTCACCCGCATCGCCGCCGATCCCGCCACTTTCTACCGCGGCGCCATGGCGCGCGAACTCGCCGCGGCTGTCCAGCACGGCGGCGGCCTCATCACCGCGGCCGATCTCGCCGCGTACAACGTTCGCGACCGCAAGCCGCTCACGGGAAGCTATCGCGGGTATACGATCCTCACCGCGCCGCCGCCATCCTCCGGCGGCATCGTCCTGCTGGAGACGCTGAACATTCTCTCCGGCTACGACCTCACGCACCTGAACGGCACGCCCACGCCCGACCGCTCCCCCCAGCAGGTCCATCTCATCACCGAGGCCTTCCGCCGCGCCTTCATGGACCGCACCGCCTACCTCGGCGATCCCGACTTTTCCGCGCTGCCCATCGCGCAACTCGCTTCACCTGCGTACGCCGCCGCCTGGCGTGCCACGATCGATCCCGTAAAGCCAACGCCTTCCGCCGCGCTCGTTCGTCCAAACGGATTTCTGCCGCCGCCTCCCGCCGTGCCTGTGCGCCAAACTCACGAATCGCCGCAGACCACGCACTTCTCCGTCGTCGATGCGGAGGGCAACGCCGTCTCGACCACCTACACGCTGAACAACACCTTCGGCTCCGGCGTCACCGCCGCCGGCCTCGGCTTCCTGCTCAACGACGAGATGGACGACTTCACCTCCGCGCCCGGCGTGCCCAACATGTACGGCCTCATCCAGAGCCCCGCCAACTCCATTGCGCCGGGCAAGCGCCCGCTCTCCGCCATGACGCCGACCATCGTGCTGCGCGGCAACCGGCCGGTGCTCGTGCTCGGCTCACCCGGCGGTCCGACCATCATCACCACCGTCGCCAACGACCTGATCTCCATCGTCGACAACCGCCTCACCGCGCAGCAGGCGGCGGACGCCCCACGCTTCCACCATCAATATCTGCCCGATGTCCTCGACGTGGAGAAAGCTTTCGCGGCGGCCACCGCCGACGCGCTCCGCGCAGCCGGCTACACCGTCCATCGCTCGGGTGAAAACGATCCAACCAGCTCAGGCAGCTGGGGCGACAGCGAACTGATCTCCATCGATCCGCGCACCGGCACCCTCTCCGCCGGCCACGACCACCGCCACAGCTTCGGCAGCGCGGCAGGCTACTAGCGACTTAGGTCTTCGATTGGAACATCGGCCTCCGCGGCGCTCAGTCCAATGCCCCTATCGGAAATCTCAAGCACACGCCGAACTGCGATCACTGCTTTGTTGTCTTCGGGTATCCCATCAGCGAGTGATGCAAGTTCTTGCCCGATGCGTTTTAATAGCTCGAAGTCTTTCGCGCGAAGTGCACTTTTCAATTCATCTTTTGAATCCAGATAGCAGACCGCAAAACGGACCTCTCGAAATTTCTTGGAGAAAGCGTCGATGATTTTCTGGCCGTCTGTGCTGTATGGCTCGACGTGCGCTGGGATTAGATTGATCAGGCCAATCAATAAAGATCCGGCGGAGCAGAGAGCAATCAATCCGGCTACACGATTCTCAGGAATAGCTCTACCTAAGCACCATCCACAAACACTGAACACGATGTTCGCCGCAGGGCCACCAAGCCCATAAATCAGAAGCCGTAAGCGTAACGAATTCCTTCCTTTTGTGGGTGGGGCGCGCACGATTCCACCAAAGAAAGAGTCTTTCCTGATCGCAAATTTCCAGTTCGGCTCTTTGAGCCACTGGAGCGGTCCAATGCGCAGTTCCTTCAGCGGAAATCCGCATAACTTGGCAGCGACCAAGTGACCTGCTTCATGAACGGCGATGATCGCCAGATAGCAGGCATAAATCGCGAACACAATGGCCAGCAGATGTGCGAGCTTGAGCAAGCGGTCCATGCGATACGAAAAGTGAGCCAAGTATACGGTGCCCACAAACACTTCAGCCCGCCATCGCGGCGGGCTGAATAAAATCCATGCTTCTATCGGTGTGAATCCGCGTTAAGCCTTTGGTTCGCAGCGGCGGACCAGCCTTACGCCGCTTCCTCGCCGCCGCCTTCACCTTCGCCTGCGGCAGCATTCTGTTCCTCAAGCTGCTTGGCGAGTTCCTCGCGCTTCTTCGCGCGGGCCTCGGCGCGCTTCTGGCGCTTCTCGTCCAGCTCCTGCTCCGCGCCGATCAGCTCGATATACGCCATCTCGGCCGCATCGCCCTGCCGGGCGCCCGAGCGCGTCACGCGTGTGTAGCCGCCGTTGCGGTCGCCGTAGCGCGGAGCGACCGTCGCGAACAGCCGGTCCACTGCATCCGGAGTCATCAGGTACGCAGCAGCCTGGCGGCGGTGGTGTACTGAGCCCTTCTTGCCCAGCGTGATCATCTTTTCGACCAGCGGCTGCGCGGCCTTGCACTTGGTCACCGTCGTCTCAATGCGGTCATTCAGGATAATCGAGGTGACGAGCGAGCGCAGAACGGCGCGGCGGTGGCTGGGGTTGCGGCCTAACTTGAATCCTGCATTGCGGTGACGCATGGTGATGTCTCCTTCGGCCCGAGCGTGACGCCCGTAGACCGGTACTGCTGGCTGTGCGGATGAATCTCTTCCGCGAAATGGTTTTGCTTAAGGGCACGGCTTAGCCTGTCCTGAGCGACAGTCGAAGGATGCCGAAAAAGCTGGTGAACTCCACACGGCTTTAGCCGCTGAGGTCACGCGGGAATCAGTTCCTGCGATCTCTTGGGATAAAGAGGAGGAAGCTGCCTGTTCCGCCCGGGTAAGTTCTGCCCCGGCTGAACTGCATCTATTGTAGCGTATGCCCGCTCTGCCTCAGTCGCGCCGATCTGCCCGCATTCTGCCGCACGTTGGCATTGCGCTATTGGCGAATCGCAAAACCTCGTCACCACGCCGGCAAGCAAATCGCCGCCGCAGGTCACACCACCGCAGTTACGGGAGATATGCCTGAAAACACTTGAGTTTTGTTGACTCGTCCGGTTCGGCTGCCTACACTTGGTTCCACAATTAGCGCTGAACGGCTGTACTGCTCCTCCCCAGGGTCCGCGAATGCCTATCGTCGAACTGCAGCACGTACGCAAGGTTTACGACACCAAGGTCGCCGTTGACGACCTCTCGTTCTCCATTGAGCCGGGAACGATGTTCGGGCTGCTCGGTCCCAACGGCTCCGGCAAAACCAGCTCCATCCGCATGATGATCGGCATCACGCTGCCGGACTCGGGCGCAGTCTCGCTCTTCGGCCGCCCGTTCCATCGCAGCGTGCTGGGCAGGGTCGGCTATCTGCCGGAGGAGCGCGGCCTCTACAAAAAGATGAACGTGCTGGACCAGCTCATCTTCCTGGGTTCGCTCCATGGCCTCTCTGGCAGCGAAGCGCGGCAGCGAGCAAAAGACTGGTGCGAACGGCTCAACATCGCCGAAGCCCTCAAGAAGAAGACCGAAGACCTCTCCAAGGGCATGCAGCAGAAGATCCAGTTCATCTCCACGCTGCTGCATGAACCCGATCTCATCATCATGGACGAGCCGTTCAGCGGCCTCGATCCCGTCAACGCCGCGTTGCTGATGGATGTCCTCGTCGAGATGCGCGGCCGCGGCAAGGCCATCCTCTTCTCCACCCACCGCATGGACCAGGTGGAGAAGATGTGCGACGCCATCGCGCTCATCCACAACAGCCACCTCATCCTCTCCGGCTCCATGCGCGAGATCAAGGCGCGCTACCCGCGCAATCGCGTCGAGATCCAGTTCGACGGCGACGACGCCTTCCTCCGCCACCCGGCGGTCGCCAGCGTAAAGCGCTATCCCGGCCGCGCGGAGATCGTTCTCCGCGCCTCGGACACTCTGAACGACGACAGCCAGTCATTGCTGGCCACCGCCATCCGATGCGCGCAGATCACGCGCTTTGAGATCACGCAGCCCACCCTCGAAGAAATCTTCATCGAGAAGGTCAATGAGAGCACGCCGCGCGGGAACATAACTGAGATCAGACCTGCCGCCGGAAACCCAGAGCAGCCGGAAAGCGCGGTCGCTCATGCATAACGTCTGGCTCATCGCCCGCCGTGAATATCTGGAGCGCGTGCGCACCCGCGGCTTCGTCATCACCACCATCATGATTCCCGTGGTGATGCTCGGCTTCCTCGTCGGCAGCATCGTTCTTGGCGCGCACGAGAACATGGACCGCCGCATCGTCGTGGTCTCGCAGGACCTGCCGCTCGCCGAAGCTGTCCAGTCCGCGCTGCAGAGTGCTCCTCGCGCCGCGACTGCGACACCCCAGGCCAACGCCGGGCGCTTCAACCTGCGCGCCGCCGCCAGGCCCATCAAGTTCACGGTCGACGTGATGGAGCCGGCCGTCGGCACGCGCGATCTGCTCGACCAGCAGCTCGACTCAAACGAGATCGACGGCTATCTGTGGATTCAGCCCGCGCCCGCGCCCGGCGCCCAGCCTGCCTTCTCCTACACGCCACGTTCCTCCAGCGACCGGGCCACCAGCGACGCGGTTACCGCCGCGCTCAACAAGGTGCTCCTGCGCCGGCAACTCGCGCGCAGCGGAGCCACCGCTGGCCAGGCCGATGCGCTGATGCAGCCCGCGGAAATCCAGCCGGTGCGGGGCTCGCACCATCGCGATCGCGCCTCTTCCATGGTCTCCATCGGCGCGCTCTTCTTCCTGATGTACCTTGTCATCATGCTCTACGGCATGAACGTCGCGCGCTCCGTCATCGAGGAAAAGACCTCGCGCATCTTTGAGGTCATGCTCGCCGCCGTCCGGCCCGAAGAGATGATGGCCGGCAAGATCATCGGCGTCGGCGCCGTCGGCATCACGCAGATGGGCATCTGGCTGGCCGCCATTTTCCTTGCGGCCGGATCATCCTCCGGCATCAACATCGGCGGCGAAACCATCCATCCTTCGCTCACCGGCCCGCAGGTCGCCTACTTCCTGGTCTTCTTCCTGCTGGGCTATCTCTTCTACTCGGCCATTGCCGCGGCCCTCGGCGCCATGACCAACTCCGAGCAGGAGCTGCAGCAGATGAACATCTTCCTCATGCTGCCTCTGCTCGCCTGCTTCGTCGCCCTCGGCACTGTCATGATGACGCCAGATTCGAGGCTCGCGCAGGTGCTTGCCTTCATCCCGCCCTTCACGCCGCTGCTGATGTACATGCGCGTCTCGCTCGGCCATCCGCACGCATGGGAGACCATCCTCTCCATCACGATGCTCGCGGTCTGCACCGCCGGACTGATCTGGCTCACCAGCCGCATCTACCGCGTCGGCGTGCTGATGTACGGCAAGCGCCCCAGCTTCTCCGAACTGATGCGTTGGCTCAAGTACAGCTAATACAGCGCCGTTAGGCGCACCATAAGCACCTGAAACCGGAAAAGCTCTCATCTGCTCCGCTCGGCGTCTCGCCGTCCGATCACGTGCTCTCCTCAGTGCTTCTCCTGATCGTGCCCGTCGCCATGGCCGTTGTCATGTGCCTGGGGAGGCGGTCCTTGATGCTGCGGTTGTGGCTGAGCGGCGCGTTGCGGAGGTCCCTGGTGCCGTACCTGAGGGCGCGCCTCCGGGCCCGCATGTTGTGCTTGCGGCGGTGGCGCCTGTCGTATCTGCGGCTGGGGCCTGGGCTGTGGTTGTGCCTGCGGCTGCTGTTGCGGGCGCTGGAAATCCGGTCTGCCCTGGCCGCGGAAATCCTGCCGCTGCTGCTGCGGCTGCTGCGGTTGTGCCTGAGGCTGCTGCTGCGGGCGCTGGACATCCGGTCTGCCTTGTTGTCCGCGGAAATCCTGCCGCTGCGGCTGTGCCTGTGGTTGTGGTTGTGGCTGCTGTTGCGGTCGCTGGAAATCCGGTCTGCCTTGTTGTCCGCGGAAATCCTGCCGCTGCTGCTGCGGCTGTGCCTGTGGTTGTGCCTGGGGCTGCTGTTGCGGTCGCTGGAAATCCGGTCTGCCCTGTTGTCCGCGGAAATCCTGCCGCTGCTGCGGCTGCTGCGGTTGTGCCTGAGGCTGCTGCTGCGGACGCTGGAAATCCGGTCTGCCCTGTTGCTGCTGATTCCGGAAGTCCGGCCGTCCCTGCTGCTGCTGCGTTTGTGGCCGACCGGACTCCTGTTGCCTGTTCCCAGGCTGCACGGCACCCGCAGCGCCGCGACCCTCCGGACGCGTAGCCATGCGCGGCATCTCCGCCGGCATCCTGTGTTCGCTCACGATTGGACGGCTTGCGACTGCCTCCGCCGGTCGGCCATGGTTTGAACTGTAGAACTGCTGCCGGTTCTGCGAGGCCTGCTGCCGCACCTGCAACTGCGACTGCATCGGTGCATAGCGCTGCTCATGCATGGCCGAGATCTCCGCGGGGCGCGGCCTTACCTGCAATCCGCCACGGCCGCCGTTGAAGCTGATGCGCGCCCCTCCGCGATTCTCCGTCACGTTATGCGCATACACATCGCGCACACGATCGCGATTTACATGCGTAACCACGGTGTTGTAGTAGAAATGCGGGCCGTTCCAGTAACCGCCCTCATATCCAACGCCGAAGTAGCCAAACCCGTAGTTGATCCCGCCATAGAAGCCGATGTGCCGCGCCCAGTAGCCGTGATGGAACCGGTACACGCCGCCAACGTACGCCCAGTATCCCGGCGTCCACAGGGCGCCAACATAAGGCGCCTCCACCCAGCAGCCCGGGACCCAGTAGTAGCCATAGGGCCCCCAGGCCCAATAGCCGGGTGTCCAGATGTAGTCCGGATCGGGCGCCGGCGGCTGGTCGTAGTCCGGAATCGGCGGCGGCGGCTCCGACGCCTGTTCATCCGTCAGGCTGTCGTCATAGATCGGCGCATATTGGTCGTCACCCTCGCCGTAGGCGTCACCGGGATATTGCTGGCCGTAGTCGGAATATCCCGGAGGCGGGGCGCTCTGCTGTCCGCCCGGATACGCGCGCTCGATGGGCGCCGCCGGCTGCTGTCCGTTGCTGTATTGTTCCGCCTGCTGCTGTGCCTCGTTCTCCGTACCCGGCTGAGCCAGATTTGCCGCGGCCGGATCAGGCCCGCTCTGCGCATTGACCGACTTGCTGCGGCACCCCGAAATTCCTGCAATCAATGCCGCGCCCAAAGCGGCATGCATCCACGCATTCTTCATGGCCGTCCCTCGATCCTGATTGCGGCGCACCCACACCTCGGCCGCCATGCATCTTTTTAGATGCACGTTCGGGGCAATCGAAATCGAACGAATTCGCCCTCGCTGGCCGGTCCCCCAGCCCACCCGGTCCCGAGTCCCTGGTCGCTAGTGCCTCAACCAGCAACCAAAACTACTTCGAATACTCCACCGTCTGCCCCGTGCGCTGGTTGGTCACAGCCATCTTGCCGTCCGGATGCACCGTCAGCAGCAGATAATTCCCCGCATCCGGCCTCGTAGTCGCCAGATTCGCAATATGGTCGTCGGCAACATTCTTCTTATCTGCGCCTTCTACTGTATGCAGTTGCCACAGATCTTTGAATCGTGGCGATCCCTGGATGATGGGGAACGTCGCCGGCTCGCCGCCCTTGTGCCCGCCGTTGCCCATGATTGCAATGCGCGGCGCGACCGCATCCAGCAGCGCCGGGCTGCCGCTGCGGACAAACCCATGGTGCGAGACCACGTACACATCCACCTTGCCCACCTTGTCCACCGGGCACATCAGCGGCCGCTCGTTGGCCCACGTCAGGTCGCCGAGATCGAGAATGCGCGTCTTGCCGAACGTGATCACCATGCCCAGGCTGCGGTCGTTCTCATTGCCCTCCAACTCCTTCACCGGCGAGTTCGCGCACGCGGCATTGTTCTCCCCTGCGCCCGGCAGCGGCTTGTCAATCACCTTGCCGTCCGCGCTCACCACCTCCACCTTCATGCCTTTCACCGGCAGCACGTCACCGGGCTTCGCCACCATGTGTTCGTACTTCCCATCCGCCAATACCTTCTGGTACGCATTCCAGGAAGCAACCGTCGGCGCGCCGCCGCTTACGCTCGCGTCCTCGCGGTTCACGCCGTGGTCGATAAAACGCCCCACCGGAATCTTCGCCGCCAGTTGCGGAATGCCGCCCGCATGGTCCACGTGGTAGTGCGTCAGCACCACATTGTCGATCTTCGTTACCCCTGCCGCCTTCGCCGCCGCGGCAATGCGGTCCGCATCGCGTCCATTGGCCCCCGGCCAGCCCGTGTCCACCAGCATGGATTCGCCGCTCGGCATCACAAACAGCGTCGCCTGCCCGCCCTCCACGTCGATGAAGTACACGCGCAAGTCGCGGCTCTTTGTGCTCTGTGCCCGTGCCCGCACTGCGATTCCGAGAATCAGCAGCGCCACCGCCGCCACCCACATCGCGATCGTCCTTCGGTCCGTCCGCATTCGCATCAACACGCGCTCTCTCCTCCAACCCGAATTCGCACTCGAAATTTCCGCAAACTGGAGCGTCCGCCATCATCGCACATTGTCAATAAACTCCGCGCGGGTGGCCCGTCCTTCGCACAGCGAAGGGTGGGTTGCTGTTCATCCAGCCTTGAACCTCGCGCCTGCTGCAGCTATTCTTCCCACCATGCCACGCGCTTTCATCGCGCCGATCCTGCTTGCCGCCCTGGCCGTGCCGGCCCGCGCCCAGCTCGCCCACAAAGGCCCGGCCGCCAATATCGCCCGCGCCCAGCAGCTCCAGCCCTACGATGTCGTCTCCATCAAGCAGAACGTCAGCGGCGCCAACGATGGCAATATGGACATCGACGACCACGGCCTCTTTACTGTGGTGGACCTGCCGCTTTCCTGGGTCATCGAGATGGCCTACGACGTGAAGGAGGAACAGATCGCCGGCCTCTCCGGCCCCGCCGCCGATGCGCGCTTCGACATCACTGCCAAAATTCTCAATAGCGGCAATGGGCCTCCGCCGCTCCATTCTGACGCGGATCTGCAGGCCATGATTATCCTGCTGCTCCAGGACCGCTTTCACCTCAAAGCGCATCTGGAACCGCGAACCAGGCCCGTTTACAATCTCGTTGTCGCCAAAGGCGGCCCGAAGGTCAAGCTATCTCAGGACGAGATCCACAGCAACCACTGGTACATCAACGGCGAGAACACACTGAAGGTCCTTACTGGCAAAAACATCACCCTGCCCGACCTCGCCGACGAACTCTCCGACCTCGCTGGCCGCAAAGTCATCGACAAGACCGGCCTCACCGGCCATTCCGATATGACGCTCAAATGGTCCGACGATATCGCCCTGCAACAGGGCGGCCCTGACGTTATCTCCATCTACACCGCGCTCGAGGAACAGCTTGGCTTCAGGCTCGTCCCATCCAAAGGCCCGGTCGATACCCTCGTCATCGACCACGTAGAAATGCCCAGCGCGGACTGAGGCTCACTCCCTGATGCCGTCATCCCGAGCGAAGCCGCGTAGCGGCGAACTCGAAGGACCTCTGTATTTACTATTGGACGGGTGGCCCATCCTTCGCGCAGCGAAGTGTTGCCTTTTTGTTTGTCATCCCCGAAGGGGATCTGCGTTTGCTTTCGCCCTCATCCAAGCAAACCCGCAGCGCCAGTTCGATGGAACCCCGCATTTGTTCTTATCGTCATTCTGCACGGCGCGCAGCGCACGTCCGGAATCTCCGCATTGTCGAAACAGCGGTACCGCTATACTTCCCCCACCATGCCGAACCGTGTTCCATTTGCGCTGGTCGTTCTCGTAACGCCGCTCCTAATCCCGCCGCTTGCGCGCGCGCAATCAACCAATGCCATCAACCCCGCGGCAAAGGCCATCGCCATGGCGGCAAAGCTGCCTGCGTACGATGTCGTCTCCATCCACCAGAACAAAACGGGAGGCAACTGGTCGTTTCAGACGACCGACGACGGTCTGATCGCCAAGAACTGCCCGTTGCTGATCCTCGTTCAGTACGCATACAACCTTGGGAGTCTCGATCTGATCTCAGGCCTCTCCGGCCCACTTGAATCAGCCGGCTTCGACATCAATGCCAAGCTCTCAACCCGCGACGGCACCATGCCGGGCAAACTCACAGACGACCAGTTGCAAGCTATGATGATTCCGCTGCTCGCCGACCGTTTCCACCTCAAGGTCCATCTCGAGACCCAGATCAAACCCGTGTATGACCTCGTCGTCGCTAAAGGCGGCCCAAAGATCAAGCTCTCGCAGGATGAGATTCACGACGCCAGTTGGAACACCAGCTTTGAAGGGACGAATAAAGTCATCACAGCGAAAGGTCTCCGCATGATCGATCTCGCTGACGCCCTCTCCAATCTGGCCGGCCGGAAGGTCATCGATAAGACCGGCCTCACCGGCCACGCCGACATCACTCTCAAATGGTCCGACGATGTCGCCGCGCAACAAGGCAGCGCGGACACAATCTCCATCTTCACCGCCGTCGAAGACCAACTCGGCCTCAAGCTCCAGCCCTCCAAAGGCCCCGTCGATACCCTCGTCATCGATCACGCGGAAATGCCCACGGAAAATTAGCCGTCATCTCAATGCCAACCATGGCAGTAAGCGGATGAGTTGTCATTCTGAGGCGTAGCCGAAGAATCCCCGCATTGGCGACGCATAGGCTTGCTATCCTTACCCGGCAATGCCCCGAATTTTCTTATCTGCGCTGACTCTGCTCGCAGTTCTTGCACCACAGGCCCGCGCCCAGCAGCAGGATAAAGACGTCATCAACCCCGCTGCCCGGGCGGTCGCCATGGCCGCAGAGCTGCCGCCATACGATGTGGTATCGATCCATCAGAACACGTCCGGCAAAGAGGACTCTTCCGTCGACACGACCGGCGACGGAGTCGTTGCCGTGAATGCTGAATTCCGCGAGATCGTCGAATTCGCCTATAACATCGCCAGCTTTGACCTGATCTCCGAAGTTCCTGGCCCCGTCGGTGCCGCTCGCTTCGACATCACAGCCAAAATCGCTGCTGGCGACGGCGGCAGGCCAGTCCATCTCAAAGACCAACAACTTCAGGCCATGCTCATACCGCTGCTTGTCGAGCGGTTCCATCTCAGATTCCACGTCGTTCCCAAAAGAATGACCGCCTATGAGGTGGTTGTCGCCAGGGGCGGCCCTAAATTCAAACTCGCCGGCCCAACCGGCAAGCCCGGCTCGCTCAATGCCAGTTGGGGTCGAGACAACACTCTCGTCTTCAAAAAATGCTCCATGTCAACGCTCGCCGGCGTCCTCTCCGACAGCGGGTTGGGTCACCTCATCGTCGATCGCACCGGGCTCGAAGGCAATGGCGACTTCACCCTGAAATGGAGCTCGGACGACGCCTTCGAGCAGGGCGGCCGCGATCTCGTCACCATCTTCGCTGCCATGCAGGACCAGTTGGGCCTCAAACTCGAGCCCGCCAAACTCCTCATCGACACCCTCGTCATCGACCGCGCCGAGATGCCCACAGAAAACTGACTCGCCAACAAATCGGTGCTTCAGTCGGTGTAAATCGGTGTTAAGCCTTTTCTCTATAGCGTCACGAAATCCCCCGGGCGTACAATTTCCTCATGGCACGCCGCTTCCCATTCCTGAAGCGCTTCCGCCGTGGACGTCACGACCGCGGCTGGTCCTGATTTGGGAGAGAAGGACCCAAGCCGGCGGTCGCTCTGATCCAGCACGCGGCTGATCCTGATTTCTCCTCGCGCCGTCTTCCCCTACAATTTCTGACAGGCTTTTCTTCTCGCCGCCTCCGCATCTGCACGCGTCGCGCCGGGAAGAATCCGCCGCAAGCTCCGCGCCGCGCGCGCTTCTGATCAAACAAATCGACCCGCGCGCCCACACGATACAGGAGACTCCGCCATGGCTCATCCCGACTCCTTCCACTCCGCCGCCGCCCTCACCTCCGGCCAGACCAAAGTCAACCTCTTCCGCCTTGCCTCTCTCAGCAAAGAGGCCAATCTCGCCAGGCTGCCCTATTCCCTCCGCATCCTGCTCGAGAATCTGCTCCGCTGCGAGGACGGCGTCACCGTCACCGCCGACGACATCCGCTTCCTCGCCAAGTGGGACCCCAAAGCCGAGCCGTCCCGCGAGATCGCCTTCATGCCTGCCCGCGTCCTCATGCAGGACTTCACCGGCGTCCCCGCCATCGTCGACCTCGCCGCCATGCGCGACGCCATGCGCGCCCTCGGCGGCGACCCCGAAAAGATCAACCCGCTCCAACCCGCCGAGCTTGTCATCGACCACTCCGTGCAGGTCGACGAGTTCGGCACCGTCAACTCCTACGACCTCAACGCCGCGCTCGAGTTCACCCGCAACCGCGAGCGCTACGCCTTCCTCAAGTGGGGCCAGACCGCCTTCCGCAACTTCTCCGCCGTTCCCCCCGGCATGGGCATCTGCCACCAAGTCAACTTGGAATATTTAGCCCGCGTCGTCTTCACCACCGGCCCCATCCGCACGCTGGACGCCGTCGCCGCCAATGGCTCGAAGGCCACCGTCGAGCAGACCGCGATCACCGCCTACCCCGACACCCTCGTCGGCACCGACTCCCACACCACCATGGTCAACGGCCTCGGCGTGCTCGGATGGGGCGTCGGCGGCATTGAAGCCGAGGCCGCCATGCTGGGCCAGCCCGTCTCCATGCTGGTGCCGCAGGTCGTCGGCTTCCGCCTCACCGGCAAGCTGCGCGAAGGCGCCACCGCCACTGACCTCGTCCTCACTGTCACCGAAGCTCTGCGCAAGCACGGCGTCGTCGGCAAGTTCGTCGAGTTCTTCGGCCCCGGCGTCTCGGAACTCCCGCTCGCCGACCGCGCCACCATCGCCAATATGGCACCCGAGTACGGCGCCACCTGCGGCATCTTCCCCGTCGACGCCGAAACCCTCAAATATCTCCGCCTCACCGGGCGCAGTGAAGAGCACATCGCCCTTGTCGAAGCCTACTTCCGCGAGCAGGGGCTCTTCCACACCGCCGACGCGCCCGAAGCCGAATACTCTTCAACCCTTTCACTCGATCTCTCGACCGTCGAACCCTCCGTCGCCGGGCCCAAGCGTCCACAGGACCGCGTGCTGCTCTCGCAGACCGCCGCATCTTTTGCGAAGGAACTCCCCGCGCTCCTCGGCCCCAACGGCAACCAGGACGCCGCGCGCCAGATGGTCCGCTGGGAGGCCGAAGGCGGCCATCCCTCCGGTAACGGCAACCTCACCAGCAGCAAAGGCGCGCCGGTCCCTGTTGATCCACACGCCGCCGCACCCACCTCCGTCAAGGCCCGCTTCGGCGTAGAAGTCGATCCCTACCTCGGCAATGGCTCCATCGTCATCGCCGCCATCACCTCCTGCACCAACACCTCCAACCCCTACGTCATGGTCGCCGCCGGCCTGCTCGCCAAGAAGGCCGTCGAGAAAGGTCTCTCCACGCCGCCCTGGGTCAAGACCTCGCTCGCGCCCGGCTCGCGCGTCGTCACTGATTACTACGCCAAGGCCGGCCTCACCCAATACCTCGACGCGCTGCGCTTCAACACCGTCGGCTACGGATGCACCACCTGCATCGGCAACTCCGGCCCCCTCCCCACTGACGTGAGCAAAGCCATCGAAGACCATCAACTCGTCGCCGTCTCCGTCCTCTCCGGCAATCGCAACTTCGAAGGCCGCATCTCACCCGAGGTCCGCGCCAACTACCTCATGTCGCCGCCGCTCGTCGTCGCCTACGCGCTCGCCGGCTACATCGGCCATAACTTTGACTCCGACCCGCTCGGCCACGATAAGGCCGGCGCGCCCATCTTCCTCAAGGACATCTGGCCCTCGCAGAATGAAGTCGCCGACACCGTCGCCGCCTGCATCGGCTCGGACATGTTCCGCAAACAGTACGCCCACGTCACCGACGGCGACGCCAACTGGCAGGGCCTCAAGTTCCCCTCCGGCAATACCTATGGCTGGGAGCAGGACTCCACCTACATCCGCCAGGCGCCCTACTTCGACGGCATGAAGGCCACGCCCGCTCCCGTCCAGGACATCCGCGCCGCGCGCGCCCTTGCCGTCCTCGGCGACTCCGTCACCACCGACCACATCTCCCCCGCCGGCTCCATCAAGAAGAACTCGCCTGCCGGCAAATACCTCACCGAACACGGCGTCTCTCAAGCCGACTTCAACTCCTACGGCTCCCGCCGCGGCAATCACGAAGTCATGGTGCGCGGTACCTTCGCAAACGTGCGCCTGCGCAACAAGCTCGCCCCCGGCACCGAGGGCGGCGTCACGCGCCTGCTCCCCGAAGGTACCGACATGTCGATCTACGATGCCTCCGTTGCCTACGCCGAGCGCGGCATCCCCCTCTGCATCCTCGCCGGCAAGGAGTACGGCTCAGGCAGCTCGCGCGACTGGGCCGCCAAAGGCCCCAGGCTGCTCGGCATCCGCTTCGTCATCGCCGAAAGCTACGAGCGTATCCACCGCTCCAATCTCGTGGGTATGGGCATCCTCCCGCTGCAATATCTTCCGGGGCAGTCCACAGCCTCGCTCGGCCTCACCGGCGAGGAGATCTTCACCCTCGGCGACGAACCCGGCGCACTCAAATCCATGCTGGACTCCAAACTCTCCGGAGGCCGCGAGATTCCCGTCCTCGCGGAAAACAACTCCGGCAAAACCATCGAGTTCTCCGCCACCATCCGCATCGACACCCCGCAGGAGATCCTCTACTACCAGCACGGCGGCATCCTCCCGTACGTCCTCCGCCAACTGGCCGCCAAGGGATAGCTTTTTGCTTTGTCATTCTGAGCCGTAGGCGAAGAATCCCCGCATTTGTTTAGCCACAAGCCATCAGGGTGCCCCATCCAAGCTCCGCTTAGGTGGGTATCGCGCCACAGACCGGGTGGCCCATCCTTCGCATAGCGAAGGGTGGATTGCCTTGTTGTGTCGACAACATTTCCTCCGGACAGACGAACTTTCTCCGCTGCTCGCCGTATCTCCCTCCAGGGGAGATCTCCACTTGCGCCGACTCTTCCATCTTTCCGCCCTCTCACTCGCAGTCTTCACCACCGCCGCCGTCGTCGCGCAGCCCGCCATCTCCCGCCCCGACGGCGTCAACCTTACCCCCGCCCAGATCGACTCCACCGTAAACAGCCTCATCCAGGCCGCGCATGTCACTGGCGCCGGCATTGCGCTGTTCCATCGCGGGCAGGTTGTCTACCTCAAGGCCTACGGCCTGCGCGACACGGAAAAGAACCTCCCGCTCACGCCGGACTCTGTGATGTCCGCGGCCTCGCTCACCAAGGCCGCCTTCGCCACCCTCGTCATGCAGCTCGTCCAGCGCGGCGTCCTCTCACTCGACAAGCCCATCGAGCAGTACCTCGGCAAACCTCTCGGCGACTTCCCCAACTACGCCGACCTCAAAGGCGATCCGCGCACCGCCAAGCTCACCCTGCGCATCCTGCTCGACCACACCAGCGGCTTCGCCAACTTCCGCTGGTTTGAGAACGATCGCAAGCTGCGCTTTCACTTCGAACCCGGCACTCGCTTTGCCTATTCAGGCGAAGGCATCAACCTCGCCCAGTTCGTCATCGAGCAGGTCACGGGCAAATCCCTCATGGCGCTCATGCAGCAGAATCTTTACGCACCGCTTGGGATGTCTCGCTCCAGCATGGTGTGGGAGCCGCGCTTCGCATCCGACTTCGCCAACGGCTACGACGAGCACGGTCGCTCCCTCGGACACAAGCAATGGACCAGCCCCAACGCCGCCGGCTCCATGCAGACCATGCTGCGCGACTACGCCGCCTTCCTCAGCGCGCTGATGCGCGGCAGAGCGCTCAACTCGCCGACCCTCGACAAAATGCTGACGCCGCAGATCCGCATTCATTCCGCACATCAGTTTCCCTCTCTCAACACCGACACCGCGACCGCCGACGATTCCATCGCCCTCAGCTACGGCCTCGGCTGGGGACTCTACTCCTCGCCCTACGGTCCCGCATTCTTCAAAGAGGGCCATGACGACGGCTGGCGCAATCTCGCCCTCATCTTCCGCAAGCGCGGCGACGGGATCCTCATCCTCACCAACAGCTCCAACGGCGAGGGCATATTCAAGCCCCTCATCGACGCGCTCCTCGGCCAGACCGGCTTTCCCTTCGACTGGGAAGGCTACACGCCCTACGACCAGCTGGCGCCATCCACCCCGAAGTAGCAACGCCGCAAAGGGCTCGCGTTTTGCACAACAGACTGCAACCGCAGTTCAGGCTGCACATTTACCCCTCGCACCCTCCTCGAACCTCGAACCTGCCACCCACCGCATCCAATTAACAATGACTCGTCCCTGCTTTCTCGTCGTCGACCGCGAGTTTTCCGCCAACATCTCTACCCGCAAACTCGTCATCGAGACCGCAAAGTTCAACGTCATCACTGCATACTCCGGCGCTGAAGCCATTGAGACCGTCCAGCGCTTCCCAGCCGTTGACGGCGTCGTCATCGACAACGTCATCCGCGACATGCAGCCCAACGACGTCGTGCTCGCCATCAAAAAGCTCTACCCAAAACTGCCCGTCGTCATGATCTGCGGCATGCACCAGCAGTGCCCCGCCGCGGACTACCACCTGGAACTCTTCGACCCTGCCAGCCTGCTCGAACTTCTCCAGAAGCTTCACCCCCAGGCCGCCGCCGCCATCGAGCAACGCGATGAGGACCTCAGCAACGAAGGCCGCTGACCATCGCACACCCCCAAACGCTGTCAAGCCCTTCGATCGCTCAAAATCGTTCCAACCCACTGAATTTCTGCGACATCTTTCTTTTCAAGAAGTGGCATTTTAGTTTTGCTCCGCTTGCTATCCTTAAGGAAGAGAGAGTTCGCAGACGGCAAGCCTAATCGGAAACACGAACCGCTGCATTCGCGCGGAAGCCACCTTGGTTACAAAAATCAATGTAAGTGTCTGATTTCAGAAATTTTGTGCGTAAATTATCCAGAATCAATATTTTGGGGACCTTGCGGTCGGGTAAGTAACTGAATCTGGATAATTTGCGCGCCAAGATATGAAAAAAAATTGCACGCCATCGTCCAACCCGTTCTCACCGAAGCCCTCATCGTCGCCGCGCTGCGCGACTGCTACCACCCTGAGCTGGGCGAGAACCTCGTCGACCTTGGAACCGTCGAAAACATCGCGCTCGCACCTGACCCATCCGCGCCCGGCGCCGGTATCCGTGGCGTCCCGCAGCGGCAGCGCGTCTGCATAGCCCTGGTCCCGCCGCCCGCCGCGAACGAGGCCACCAACTCGCAGATCGCAGCCATCATTCGCAACCGCCTGGCTGCCTTTGAGACCATCAGCGCCACCGAAGTTGCTCTCCTTGACCAGCCGCGCTGGGCACCGGACCGCATGACGTCCGAAGCTCGGACCCGCGCAACGCAACAAATCGCAGCCTCAAAACATGGCCTCATCCAGATCAAATAACCGCACCGTGCGCATCGATCGAACCACCACGGCCTCGTGCCCCATTCATCGCGGGGCTTCATCGCGATGAGTGGGATTGAGCCACGAAAGCCATCGCGCGCGACCGCCGCGAAGAAGCCCGCGCGCCCGCGCGACCTGCTGCACGCCACCAGCTTTCCCATCCACCCCTTCGACCAGGCGCACGGCGTCGACACCAGCGGCCTCGTCCCCGCGAAGCACCTCACCACCGGCCACGCGCACGATGAGCACGTCACCGCCTACTACGGAGTCGCGCCCTCGATCCTGCGCGCGCTCATCGCCCACTGGCGCGAGACCGTGCCGCCCCACCCGATCTCCAGCTATACCTTCCTGGACATCGGCTGTGGCAAGGGCCGCGCACTGCTCGTCGCAAGCGAACTGCCCTTCCGCCGTGTCGTCGGCATCGAGCTCAACCCAAAGCTCGCCGCTATCGCCCGCGCCAACTCCGAAACCTGGAGCCGCTCGCATGCCGCCGATCCCACCGCGCCCCTGCTCGCACCCATCGACGTCCTGGAACGGGACGCGCTCGAACTCGCTCTGCCTGCAACACCGACGCTGATCTTTCTCTTCCATCCGTTCGAGGCGCCGCTGCTGCGCAAGCTGCTCCGCCGCATCGAAGCCCAGATTGCCGAGCAGGCAAAGCCCAGTTCGCACAAGCCGCCCGCGCTAGACATCCTCTACGTCAACGCCGAGTGCGCCGGTGTCCTCGACCGCCATCCCGCGTTCCAGCGCCTCTTCATCGGCCAGGTGCCCATGTCGCCGGAAGACCATGCCGCCGACCTCGAAGCGATCGCGCAACAGAAAGAATACGGTTCCACCGGCGACGAAGAATGCGCCATCTACCGCTACTCCGGCCGAAACCAAGCTCCGGTCTAAGCCTTCTCATTCCGCCCACACCCGGTCACTTTCCCGTTGCGTCTCGGTCCCGGCTCGTCCCGCGGTCCGAGCGCTGAAAGCGCGACCATATAATTGCCTGAGCCGGAGCGCACGCAACGAGCTTGCTCGCTGCCGCGCGCAGGCCCAGGAAAGAATGCCGCGCGAAAGCGCACACTCGCTCCCGCAGCCCGGAGCGCAGCCGAAGGCGGAGCGACCAGAGCCCCGGACAAATCGGGAGAGGGAAATGGGGAGGCGGAAATCGGGGAAATCGGGAGACATGATACCTGCTCCCCGAACCTCCGAGCGCCGGCCGCACTGGTGAATATGTATCATGTCCCCGCCCGCAATCCCCCCCTCCGCGTCGCCTCCGGTGATCGCCAGGAAGCCGAGCAGGGCTGCGGCGTCCACGATCGGTAAGCCAAACAAGCTTGGGCGGGCCTCCCGCCGTATGAAAGGAACTTCAGTGATGCAGTCGCGAACTAGGGTACAATTCGGCGCGATAGGCGCTATTTTCGTTGTCGGCGTCTTGCTGTCGGCGGTGATCACGCGCACTGCACAATGCTTGGTCACGACGACGTCGGCCGCGAATGTGGGCTTGAACCCGAGCCAATTCCAAGGCGTGAATTGGGCCCGCCTGTCCGACCCGGGCTCACCCTCTGACAACTTTCACAATGGTCCCCTCATTCTACAAGGTTTGAGTTCTCCGGACTTTTCCGGCGCTCACTACGCGAGCATCCGGGTTCAGGCGGACGCCATACTCGCAGCATTCCAAAGCAGTCTCGGTGCTAACACGATCAGGATTCCGGTCAACCCTGAAACCGTACTCTCACCCTGGTGGAACTCGTACCGGGGCATCATCGACGCCGCAACCGCTAGGGGAATGAACGTCGACCTGTCCTATTGGGCAGAGGACGAGGCGGGCAAAGGCAACGTCGTCTCGAACTCGGCTCTGTGGAACCAGATGTGGACCACAATCATCGGCGATTACCAGGCTAACCTTAGGGTGTACTTTAACCCTTTCCAGGAGCCAATAGGCTACGGAGGCGTCTCGTGGCTAAACGTCGCTGCCAATTGGCTGCAAATCCACAATAAGGTACCGCGGAACCGTGTCCTTATACCTGGAATCAGCTACCAGACGGATGTCACCCCGTTATGCAAAGACCACCGCTTCGACGGTACCTATCTGGCCTTGCACGTCTATGCATTTCCGACCTCTCCAAAGTCCTATGATCAGTGGGTCAAGGAGATCAAATCCGGTATAGGTTCTTGCGCATCGCGTACGGTCGTAGAGGAGTTCGGTGGGCCAATGGACACGGATGTCAACTACGACGACCCGAATCCGGCTCATTCGCCGAAGCTCCCCGGCATTGATTACAAGAACGGGAATTACAGCACTGCCGCAAACCTCCCATACATGCGCGCGATTACCGACGTCATCCATGACAACAATCTCGGCGCAATCGAATGGGACGCACTCGGGGGCCGCAACTACGACGGCGGCAATGAACCGTTCAGCCTCCTGCATCTCAACCCGAAAACTGCCAACGGCCTGCCCTTGTGGATCCCCAACGCTTCCGGCGTAGACCGTCTCAGATACGCTTGGCACATGACAACAGTTCGGCGGGTGCCCCCTCCCCGATGATGTTTCCAAACCCCGCCGAGGATGACCAACTTCATCGCCGCAAAGCCTTACATTAAGCCTCAGACCCTCCCGCAAATCAAATCAAGAGCGAAAAGTCGGGAAATAGGAGGGGAAATAGGGGGGACATGGGGGAAATAGGGGGGACATGATACCTATTCCCCTGCATCTCACTTTCCCCTTGCGTCTTGGCGGGTGGCCCACATCTCGAACCAGCACGGACTTGGGTGCCCCACGTCTCGATTCTGAGACGTGGGATGAACCAAATAATCTCTCCAAGGTTTCCGGAGAAATGCGGGGACAGGGGTCAATGCGGGGGGAAATGGGCGGAGGAAGCGAGGAAATGCGGGGACAGAAAATGCGGGGACAAAAATGCGGGGACAAAAATGCGGGGACAAAAATGCAGAGAATGCAGGGACGGACGGGACGTTCACCCGAGCAACGCAGTCGCGTGTGAAGTCGAATGGAACGGACCGGATGACGGATGAAGAACGACAAAACGCTCACCGCATTTAATCCGTGCTGATCCGTCTTAATCCGTGGTCGCCTTTGTTTTCCGTGGTTGTTCTTAGTCCTTCATCCGCACGATCATGCCGCGCTCGTCGCCCTCGCCGTGCTCCATGTAGATTTCGGCGGTCGCCATCTTCACCACGCTCTCGAAGCGCTCGCCCCACTCAACCAGCACCAGCGCGTTCGGATAGCTCGCCATCTCGTCCAGCCCGAGAACGGCGATCTGCTCCTCCGTCTCGAGCCGATAGAGATCGAGGTGAAAGAGCCTCACCTTCGTTCCTTCGTACTCATGCACGATGGTGAAGGTCGGGCTGGTGACATCGTCTTCCGCTGCCGCACCGAGCGCCGCGGCAATGCCTTTGGTCAGCGTCGTCTTGCCCGCGCCCACCTCGCCGCGCAGGATGACGACGCGCGGCGTCGGCATCAGCAGCTCCGCGATGCGCTCGCCGAGTTCGAGTGTGCCTGCAACTGACCGTGTCCTGAAGCGCCGTTCTTTCACGAGCAGGCCTCCCGAACTCCACAGAGCCACGTCATGCCGTCCTCTGTCGCGCGATAACGGAACGCATCCGAGAGGTGCGCGACTGTATCCGTTGCGAGAAGGGTGTGCTCCTCGCGGTCACGAACCGCGAAGTCCGCCGCGATGCCATGCAGATAGACCGCGGCTTCGACCGCGCGTGAGACCTCACTTGCTTCACCGGACTGGGCATACTGGGCCAGCATCGCCGCGATGATGCCCGTAAGGATGTCGCCGCTGCCGCCCTTGGCAAGTCCAGGATTGCCGCTGGTGTTGACCGCAACCCGCCCGTCGGGATGAGCGATCAGCGTGCGCCAGCCCTTCAGCACCAGCGTCAGCTTATGCTCCGTGGCGAACTTTCGCGCGAGGCCGATGCGGTCCGCCTCGACTTCCTTGACTGGGAGTCCTACCAGCCGCGCCATCTCGCCCGGATGCGGCGTGAGCACCAACGTGCGGCCATCGCCGTTCAACTCCGGCGCGCGTCCGGCGAAGGCGTTCAGTCCATCGGCGTCGAGGACGGTCGGCAGCTTTGTCTCTCCGACCACGCGCCGCGCGAACTCGCCTGCGTCGCCGCGCTGCGAGAGACCCGGACCGATAGCCAGAGTGGTGATGCGCTTCTCTTCGATCAGCGACTCGAGTGAATTCTTCTGCGCGCTGATCGAAAGATTCTCAAGCGAAACCGCGCCTTCGCTTCCTTCGGTGAGCGGCGCGAGCATCAGTTCCGGCGCGAAGCCCGCAACAATATCCACGATGCTGCGCGGAACAGCGGCAGTGACGAGGCCTGCGCCGGCGCGTAACGCGGCGAGCGATGCCATCGACGGCGCGCCCGCGGTGCCATAGCTGCCGCCAATGACGAGCACATGACCGTACATGCCTTTATTGGAGTTCGCTGCACGGGGCTTCTCTGCAACGGACTTTGAGGAGCCGGCCCACGCCAGACGCGAGCCCGAGACAACGGCTGCATCCGGCGAGCCGATGTCCGCAAGAACAATCGGACGCAAAGCGGAACCTGTGAGATTGCCGAAGATATGCGCGTGCTTGGGCCGGGTGAAGGTGACGACCGCGTTCGCGCGAAACGCGTCTTGCGCGCGCTCTTCCATCGAATCGGCGTCCCAGCCGCTGGGCAGATCGACGGCGACTACCGGGACCGCCGACTCGGCGAGCAGACCGCGAACCGACGCAGCGGCTCCGCGCAGCGGCGGCGTGAAACCGGTTCCGAGGACCGCATCGACGATCAATTCTGCCCATAGCAGCGCCGCCAGGATGCCATCGAGTCGCGCGTCATCCGTGATCTGTTCAATCAGGACGCCAGGGGTTTCTTCTTCCAGCGCGTGCAATGCAGCGGCGGCCTCGCCCTTCACGTCGCCGGCGTTGCCCAGCAAAATCACCCTGACGTTGCGGCCGCTCGCGGCCAGCACACGCGCGGCAACGAAACCATCGCCACCGTTGTTGCCTTTGCCGCAAAGGACCGCGATGCGCTTTGCATCCTCATACTGGCGCAGGCAGAAGCGCGCGACGGCAGAACCGGCGTTCTCCATCAGCGTGCGCATCGAGATGCCGAAGCCCTCGGCGGTGCGCCGGTCGGTGGCAGCCATCTCCGCCGCGGTAAGAATCTCCATCAGTTCGTTCTACGCGATTCGGTGTGATGATGCCAGCGGGGAAAGGTTGCAAAGAATCGGATGATTCGCTCGAAGCAAAGGACTTTCTGCAACACCGTGTGCCGCCGAAGTTGCGCACAACAGCACCGCGACAGAGGGGGTTCACTCTTACGTGCGCGGAAGCAAGACAAGCCGCCACAGGATGGGCAGGAGGCCCAAAGAAAATGACACTCGCCACCGCCAAATCGAAGCTCGCAAAGCTGACCCACAAGTCCACGCTTACCAAATCGCTGCTCGGAGTAGTGGGCGCAGGCGCTCTGCTCGTTTCTGCGCCGGCAAAGTCGGATGCCCAGGTTTATGTAGCAGCGCGCTTCGGACGTCCGGCTGCGGTGGTCGTCGAGGCTCGCCCGACCGCGTATGAGATCCGGCGGCGGGAAGAGATTCGGCGCGACGAGATCCGGCGTGAAGAAATCCGCCGTCATGAGGAGTGGCTGCGCGCGCACCGCCATGATCGCGCACACTATGGCTACTATCGCTAAGCAGCAACTTGCTTAGAGCACGCAGCCCTCCCCAGGGCTCCAACGACGTTCGCGAGGCCGGTCCGCGCGGAACAACTTCCGCCGCCGGCCTTGCTGTTTTCCGCAGAGATGGGCTTGGTTCGCACCTCGGGATTCCTCTTTCGGAATTATTTCCCAATCGAATGACCGCCGGTGTATAACTCTCGTGCAAAACCTTCGGCGCGTTTTCGCATAGCTCAAAAATCTGCGATGTTCCGGCCATTTTCAAGGCCATGGGTGCAAGCCGCCGATCTCAGGAGAAGCCTCTATGCAACTTCGTGCCGTCGCCGCCGCAGCCGTCCTCTCTACGTTCACGGTGCTTCCCCTCGCCGCATCGGCGCAGACGCGCCCCGGCGATCCCGCGCCGCCGCGCTCCTGGGTGGACAAGGATACAGGCCATCGCGTGTGGCGGCTGTCTGATGAGCCGAACTCCGGCGGCTTTTACTTCAACATCAACGCCTATACTCCGGACCTCAAGCAGATGGTGTACACGGCGCCCGACGGCATCCATGTGCTGGACCTCGCCACGAGGAAGACGAAGCTGCTGGTGGAAAATCCAAAGCGCCAGGCCGGCGAGGCAGGCCCGGTCCCCGGCACGATTCATACGCTGGTTGTCGGACACAAGACGAACAGTATCTTTTACACCACTACCGATGCGAACCACGTCACTTCCGTTTATAAGGCCGATACGAACACCGGCAAGGTGACGAAGCTGGTGGATGTTCCCAAGCTGCCAAACACGTCCAGCATGAGCGTGGTGAGCGTAAATGCGGACGAGACTCTGGTGGCAGGCACCTACATCATCGGTGACGACACCGGCAAACAGTACGGCTCCAATGTTCCCGCCGCGCGGCAACCGGCTGGCGCAAGCGACAACCGCGTTGGCAGCGCAGTGCAAGGGCCGCACTATCAGCCCACCAACAAGGGCGCGATGATGGAGGCGCGGCTGGCCGCGCGGCTGCCGCTGGTGCTGTTCACGTTGCGCCTGGAGCCTGGTCCACACGGCGAAAAGGCCGGCGACATCAAGGAACTGCTGCACTCCACCGACTGGGTGAATCACCTTCTCTTCTCGCCCACCGATCCGGAGCTGTTGATGTACTGCCATGAAGGGCCATGGCAGAAGGTGGACCGCATCTGGATGATCCACACCGACGGCACGCACAATACGCTGATCCACAAGCGGACGATGGTGAATGAGATCGCCGGCCATGAGTTCTGGGGTCTGGATGGCGAGACGATCTGGTATGACTGGCAGTATCCGAAAGGCGAGGTGTTCTATCTTGCCGGCTATAACCTGAAGACAGGCAAGCGGACAGCGTTCCACTTGCTGCGCGATGAATGGGGAATCCACTTCAATCTGACCAAAGACCTGGACCTCTTCTGCGACGATGGCGGCGATCCGGGACAGGTAGCGCGATCCAAAGATGGCGAATGGATCGAGCTATTCCACCCGCGGATGCTGGACGGGGGAAATGGTTCGCTGACGGGGCCGGACTTCTGGCATCCCGGCGTCTTCCACTCCGAACACCTTGTCAATATGTCGCATCACTACTACCGCGAAGAACCGAATGTGCGCTTCTCGCCGGACAAGAAGCTGGTGATCTTCACCAGCAACATGTTCGGACCGAGCTATGTGTTCGGCGTGGAAGTGGAAAAGGCTGTAAATCCTGACGCTGCAGACGTGGTGTCTACGCCGGAACTGGCGCGACGCTTCAATCCAACCGATCCGCCGGCCAGCAAGACGCCGGTGGGAACAGCAGCGGGGCCGCCGGAGACGCCTGTGACGCGCTAATGGCCGGTAGCATTCGCGACAAGGGGTTAGAGATCCAGTAACAGCCCCTTGCACCAAAGTTGCAGGCCGGGACAGTTGAGTGGCATGGTATCGGCGGCACTGCGTCCGTAGGTTGGATGCAGGAGTTTGCCGATGATTCCGCGCAGGTCCATGTCCTCTCTCTTTTACTCGATGCTGGTGCTCCCACTGGCGCTCTCATTTGCGGGCTGCAATACGCTCCAGGACATCACCATCATTCCTGGGCCAGGTGCGACGCAGTTGACGGCGGTTGGGCAGACGGTCCAGTTCACCGCGGTCGGCCTCAGCCAGCGCGGGTCGGACAATCCGACGACCTCGAATATCACCAACAACGTTTCTTGGTCCGTGACCAATCCCGCGGTTGCGACGATCAATGCCGCGGGTATGGCTACTGCCGTTGGGCCCGGCTATACGGAGGTGATGGCGCAGTCAAATGGCATCATCGTAACTTCAGACATCACTGTGAGTGTTTCGGCCGGCAGCGGATCGGGGTCGGGCAATCCGTTCATCACCATCACGCCTGGCACGGCGACAGAGACATTCGTGGGCGAAACCACTCAATTTGAGGCGGCCGGCAGCCTAACCGGCGGCGCTTCGCAGAACCTGAACAGCCAGGTCACCTGGATTTCATCGAACGCGCAGGTGGCGACGATCAACTCGTCCGGCCTGGCGACCGCGGTTGGCTCCGGCACTACGACCATCATTGCGCAGTCCGGCGGCATCAACAGCACCGCAACGCTGACGGTGAATATCGGCACGAGCTCCTCCGCCGCGACGATTACGATTGTGCCTACCGGGGCGACAGCGACGTTCCAGGGCGAGACCACGCAGTTCATTGCGCTGGGCACGTTGACCCCTGGCGGACCGACACAGAACCTTACGAATAGCCTGGCCTGGTCATCGAGCAACGTGGCTGTCGCGACGATCGACCAGAATGGTCTGGCAACGGATGTAGGCACCAACCTTACCAGCGAGGCAACGACGATCACCGCCATCGGCACCACCAGCGGCGGCGCGTTGATCTCCGCGACGGCGCAGCTGACAGCGCTGCCAGCAAGCGGACAGGGAGGGCAGACCACTCTGCCGACGCTTGCGGTCTACATGACCGGCACAGGCGCAGGCACCATCACCAGTTCGCCGGGAACGATCGCCTGCGGCGTGGTGAACGGCACCTGCAGCAACAGCATCGCGAAGACGACAGTTGTTACGCTGACTGCGGCACCCGCTTCCGGCTCGGTGTTCGCCGGCTGGTCATCGAATTGTGCGGTGGTTCCAACCAGTGCCACCGATCCGACGACGGGAGCACACCTGCAGTGCACCATCACGATGAGCAACAACGAGACGGTGGGCGGCATATTCAACCCATAACGCGATTCACTCCTCTTCGGGTTCCACGAAAGCGCGGTGGGCAAACGCCAGCCGCGTCTTTCTTTGCTCAGAACTTGTGGAACATGAAGAATGCGCCGCAGACCAGGCACGCGAACGCGACTGCGTGGTTCCAGCGCAGATGGTCGCCGAAGTAGAAGACACTGAAGACACCGAAAACCGACAACGTGATGACCTCCTGAATGACCTTGAGCTGGTCCACGGTGTAGACGCGTGAGCCGATGCGGTTCGCGGGAACCTGCAGGCAGTACTCGAAGAACGCGATGCCCCAGCTGATGAGGATGACCTTCCAGAGATCGACCTCTTTGTACTTGAGGTGCCCGTACCATGCAAAGGTCATGAACGTGTTGGAACCGATGAGCAACAGAACCGGCCAGAGGCGCGCGCCCGTCTCCATTTGAATTACTCCCTCCGTGCAGACCACATAAGATGTTCCTAGGATGCCACTGGCGAACAATGTTGCGCGAATCCAGGAGGAGATTGCCGCGGCGTGCCGGCGTGCAGGTCGCGCGGAGAGCGATGTCGCGCTGATGGCTGTAAGCAAGATGCATCCGGCAGCGGCGATCGTTGAAGCGTATGCGGCGGGCGTGCGGCTGTTCGGCGAGAACCGGGTGCAGGAGTGGCAACAGAAGCGCGCGGAGTTGGGTGACCTTGCGGACGCGAAAATGCATCTGATCGGCCCGCTGCAATCCAACAAGACGAACAAGGCGGCGGAGATCTTCGATGCTGTCGATTCGGTCGATTCGGTGAAGATCGCGGCACGGCTGGATGCGGCGGCGCGTGCAGCGGAGCGCAAGCTGCCGGTGCTGATTGAAGTGAAATTGAGCCATGAAGCGTCAAAGCATGGCATCGCGCCTAGTGAGTTGCCGGCGCTGCTGGAGGCGATGCGCGAGATGGAGGGGCTGCTTGCCTACGGGCTGATGACTGTGCCGCCGTGGAGCGAAGATGCGGAGACGGCGAGGCCGTACTTTCGCGAGCTGCGGCGGTTGCGCGACGCTTCGCTGGAGATCTGCCCAACACTGATTGGGCTCTCGATGGGCATGTCGAACGACTTCGCCGTCGCGATTGAAGAGGGATCGACCTGTGTGCGGATCGGGACCGCGATCTTCGGGCGAAGGCAGTATGCTGATCGGGAAGCCGAGGAGCAGAAAGATTGATGGGAACGCAAAGGACGATTGGCCTGCTGCTGGCAGTTATCGGTGTCGGAGTGATGATCTATTCGCGTCTAATCCGCGTCGCGCACTCGGAGATTCCGCCGTCGCGGGAAGAGGTGGCGGCAAGCAGGAAACGCAAGAAAGTCTTCGCCATTGGCGCGATTATTTCGCTCTTCGGGCTGCTGTTACTCTTCGTGCCATAACGAAACCGCGGCAAAGGCGCGACCGAACTTCCCCGCCGCGCCTTTGGATTGAGTTCGATCGCCTTACTTCTTCGTGACCGTCGCACTCTCCGCAACGCGGAGCGGCTCGCCGCTTTCGGCCTTGAAGTCTGTATTTTCCATGGTGACTTTGGCATAGGCGATCAGCATCCCGGTTTTGCCGGAGATGTGGACGTTCCTGAGAGTGAGGTCGAGCACGGGCGATTCCGGCAGGCCAACAATGCTGCCGTCGTTGCCGCTGTTGGTCGCAGTGACGTTCTCGATAGTGATGTTGTGGAACATCGGCGTCAGGCGTGTGACCGGCATGGCGGCGACGGGATTCAGAGTACCGGCGCTTGGATAATACTCCGTAATCAGGATCGGATTCTTCACGTTGTCCATCGTGATGTCTTTGAACACAATGTTCGAAACATCCGCACCGCGGTCACGATTCGCTTTGATCCGTATGCCGTTGTCGGTACCGGTAAACTTGACGCGTTCGACTCGAACATTCTGGACACCGCCGGCAATCTCACTCCCAAGAGAGACGCCGTGACCGTGGTCGAATGTGCAGTCCGTGATCGTGATGTTCTTGCTCGGCTCATCGCCGCCGGGTGAGTTGGCAAAGCCGCTCTTGATTGCAACGTCGTCGTCGCCGGTGTCGGCGTAGACATGATCGATTACCAGATTCGAGGAACTGAATGGATCGATGGCATCCGTGTTGGGCGAGGGCAGCGTAGCGGTAATGCGCACGTTGCGAATCACGATGTCGTCCGAGTAATAAGGAACCACCTGCCAGAAGGGCGAGTTCTTGACAGTGACTCCAGTCAGCGAGACATGTTTGCAGTGGTCGAACACAACCAGGCGCGGGCGCGCTGCCTGCCCACGCGCAACTCCGGATCCCGGAATTGTCGGCGGTCCCGCCTCCCGATAGACATGCCACCATGACGCGCCGTTGCCGTCGATCGTCCCCTCGCCGGTGATGGAAACATGCTCCGCATGGACCGCGCTGACCAGTGCCTGATGGCCCTGCTGGCGAAACTCCTGAATCACCGGGTAGTCATCATGGTCGGGTGAGCCGAGTAAGGTCGTGTCCTTCCCAAGATTCAGGGTGATGTTGCTCTTCAGCACAATGGGTGCGCTGAGGAATGTGCCACCACTGAGCGTCACGGTACCGCCCTTTTTTTGCTTGGCGCAATCATCGATCGCAGCCTGGATGGCTTTGGTGTCCTTGGTGGTGCCGTCGCCCTTGGCGCCGTACTTGCGCACGTCGCAGACTTTGGCGGCTAACATCGGCGCCGCAAATGCGGCCAGTGCTGCCGCTGTGAGACACATCTTTAGTTGCTTCTTCATCTCGTGCTCCCTCGAAAATGGCTCAGAAACTGTTCGGGGAGCATCTTACGCTATTGGTCGAACCACTTTCCAGCGGTGCAATCTGAGCCAAGCACGCGAAAGGGCCGGCTCGCGCCGGCCCGTCGTGTTCTCAAATTCACTTGAGTTAGTGCCGCTCGTCCGGTCCGCCCTTGAAGCCGTTGGAATAGCCCTTTACGAACGCCTCGCGGAATTCCTGCTTGAAAGCATCGTGATCCATGCCCTTCGGAATCACTGCCTTTCCATAGGCGTCGTTGTCAGTAGGATTGAACTTCTTGCCGCGTGAGGCATCTGCCTGTCCCTGGTTGTAACCGGCGGAGTAGCCCTGCCGTGCGACCATGTTGGGCGTACCGTTCTCCGGATATGCCTCGACATATCCGCGGGGCGCTTCCCAGTTGGTGTCGCCGTATTCCGAGTGCGTCTGCGTCGTTGTAGTCGTTGTCCGATCACGCGTTGTCGTGGTCTGGGCCAAAGCCGCGGGCGTAAGCAGTCCAAGCGTGCCTACCATTGCCACACCTGCGAGGGCAGATCGAATGAATTTCATATCACAACCTCCTTCGCATGCAGCCTTTCTTCCACTGCCTGCGCAGTGAGTTCGATGCGTCGGCCGACGCTCCGTTGTATACCGTACTGTCGGCCGGTGCTCCTTCGATTGATGACATCACAGGGAGATTTCCAGCCCCGGGCAACTATTGGGCGGACGCATCATGGAGGCGGCCAGCATTCTGTTCAAACTGCGCAAACCGCCGTTCGAGCTCCCATTGCGCAGCCGCTCTTTCGTTGTCCTGGAGGAAGCGGCTGCACTGGCCTGAAGGTTTGCTGTCAGGCGTTATCGCAGCGCTGCACTGGGAGCGCCGACGGTTGTAGTCGTCCGGGCGCGCATAGAGGCTTTCACCGTGCAGGAAACTGTGCTCGAGCGAGTCGCGTGCGGAGCGTTTGAGGTCGAGATAGGTTAGGCCGTGTTCCTCGACAGCGCGGGCGTATTCGTGCGTGAGGTCGATGCGCGAGACCCCCTCGTCGTCCGTGGAAAGGGAGAAGGGTACGTGCGCGGCCATGTAGGCGGCGAGTGGATGGTCCGCGCCTTTGATGCCGAGGATCCCGTCGTTGGAGGTGAGATTGATCTCGACGTCGACATGCTTCGCCGCCATCTCCTTGAGCAGATCGTAGGGGTGGTCTTCATACAGGATGTCGACGCCATGGCCAATGCGCTCGGCATGGCCAAGCTCGACGGCTTCGCGGATGTGGAAGCGCAGGCCTTCAGGCGGAACGAGACCCGGCGCGAGCTCGCCGGCATGCAGCGAGATATGCACCTGCGGATAGACCGAGTGCAGGTAGTCGAGCATCTGCATCTGGAGGTGGTAGTCCTGCATGGAGATGCGGCCGTCCTCGGGCATGACGAAGTTGATGCCGACGACGTCGGGATCGTCGGAAGCAATTTCGAAGCCGAGGAGTGTCTGCGCGAAGACCTGCTGCGGCGGGTAGCCGCGGAGGATTTGATAGAGGAAGTGGATTTGAACAAAGCAACTTGATTGCTCTCCGAAATTCACATAGTCCTGCGTCGGGCCGCAGCGCCCTAGATTCGCGCGAGCCTTCTTCGCATCCGCAAGCTCTTTCTCATCCACCGCGACTTCGCTGCGCAGACCACCGGCAATCAGCTTATCGCGCACCGCTGCGAGTGTTTGATGCGAGACCTCCTTCTCTGATCCCGCCGGCCAGCCAATCTGCGCACCCAGTTTGGCGGCGTTGGAAAATGTCGGCGTCGACATGATCTCCAGGTATTGCTCGTTCTGGGCTGCGGCACGCGAGGCCACCTCGTCGAGCCACTCGCCGGTCTCGTCCTTCAACCCTCCGAAGCGCGCGAAGGTGGCAAAAAACTGGTCGTGGCCGTTGATGCCCTCCGTGGGCACGAATGCGCGCATGGAAAAGCTGTCAATGAGGTTGTCGTAAAGCGCCTGATTGGTGAGCGCGTTCGAGACCGGCACCGCGCCGTTGGCGCACGGAGGGTGGCTAAACTCGACGGCGTTCTGTCCGACGGGCGAGGGCGGATTGCCAGTTGCGTCGGTATGAGGAACAGGCGAGACGCAGAGGTTTTGCTGGATGGCTTCAGCGATGAAGGTCTCGGCGTAGACTGCGCCAGACAGATGCATGTGCAGGTCGGCGCCTTTGGGGAAGGGCTTGAGGAACGCGTACAGACCAGGCATGCCGTAGTGCTTTGCGGAGTCAAGCGCAGCCTGGGCACGGACTTCGCCGGGAGCAGCCGTGCCCGCGGACTTTGCGCCGGCCGAAGTCTGCGCATTGGATGCGAGAGATGCAAGCATGGCCGCCGCTACAGCAAGCGCCATCGACGGGCGAAACAGCAGCCATAGCCAAGTCGATACGGGTGCAATTGGACCCACCGAGTCGCGGCGAACGCCGAGCATCAGATTTCCTCCATCAGAGCGAGAAGCGATAGAGACCCAGCATATCGCGCCGGCGTACACCGGTGGATCGGCGCTTGGAGGTATCCAATGCGATTGCTATATACTTGTCAGGACGCTGGAACCTGCGCGACTGCGCGGTCGCTTCCTGCTCCCGCCCGGACGACACTTGGCTGTCCCGAATGAGGCGTCAACACATGCCAAGGCCAGGTAGCTCAGTGGTAGAGCGCGGCCCTGAAAAGGCCGGCGTCGGCGGTTCGATCCCGTCCCTGGCCACCACTTTCCAGTTGCGATCAGATTGGGCCGCGCGATCTGATCGCCGGCTCAGTGGTTTGCCCGCGGCCATGCAAAGGCCCTTACGCGTCGGCGGTTCGATCCGGTCCCTGGCCACCACGTTAGGGTTTGCAATCCGGTCCGAGGCAGCGCCATTTGAGCTTCAAGGCAGTCATCTGGCCGCAATGCCCCTCGGGCAGCAAAAAAGGTGGCCGAAAGAATAGGCCACCCTTTTTACGGCGGTTCTTTGTTTCTCCGGTTGCGCCTGTTATTCGGGCAACGGCTTGGTGCCGTTCACCTGGAAGGCCGCATTCACTGCCGGCGCTCCTGTGTCGGGCTGGCCGCCGCCGATTGAGATGGAATACTTGCCCTCCGAGATGATTGGGTTGCCATCCGTGGTGACCATCATCAGATCGCGATCCTTTAGCTCGAACTCGACCTGCTGCGACTCGCCCGGCTTAAGATGAACGCGCTTGAACCCGCGAAGCGCGCGCAGTGGAGCTCCGGGCACGTCCGGGAAGGTGATGTAGACCTCCGCCACTTCATCGCCCTCGCGATCTCCCGTATTCGTGATGGTGGCCGAAGCGACCAGCGGATCGCCGGCGTTGATGGCGCTCCTGGCCAGGCTCAGCCTGCTGTATGCGAATTTCGTGTAGCTCAGGCCGTACCCAAACGGATAAAGCGGCTTCCCTTTGAAGTAGCGATAGGTCCGGCCCTCCATCGAGTAACTCTCGAAATTCGGAAGCTGGCTGACACCCGTGTAGAACGTGACCGGCAGCCGGCCTGCGGGATTGTTCTTGCCGCTCAACGTTTCCGCTACGGCAGCGCCGCCCTCTTCGCCAGGATAGAAAGCCTCAAGGACCGCGTTGGCGTGGTCATTGATCCAGTTGACGGCGAGTGCGCTGCCATTCATCAGCACAACCACCGTGGGCTTGCCGGTGCCGACCATCGCTTCCACTAGGTTCTCTTCGCCTGCGGGCATGTCGATGCTGGTGCGGTCACCGCCCTGGAAGCCCGGCAGGTTGACCTGCATCTCCTCGCCTTCGAGCGAACTGGTGATGCCAACCACAGCCAGGACCAAGTCGGCGTTCTTCGCCGCGGCGATGGCGTCAGGCGATGCCTCATCGGTGGCCTTCTCCCAGATCAGAGTCGCGTGTGGACCAGCGGGCGCTGCGTTGGCTGCTGCATTGGCCGCGCCGCCGAACCTGCCAAAGCCGCCGCCGATGGTGATGTCGAGCGAGGCCTTCTCTCCCTTCACAAGGTGGACGCGCCCGGTGCGTGCTTCCGTGCCATTCTGCATGACGACGTTGTTGCCGTCGATCACGAAGCGCGCAAAGCCCGTGCCCTTCGTACCGATCATGTAATCGGCCGTCTCGGGCGCGGTGATGAAGCCGGTGTAGTGCACGATGACATTCTTGCCGGCGGCTTCGGATGGAACATTCGTTCCGGTCAGGTTGATATTGGGCTCAGTGCGAGTTGCGATCGCCGGACCGGTTGCGATGGGCCCACCGCGGCCTCCCCCGCCGCCAAAACCGCGACCGCCGGCCGCGGGAGCTTCGCTGTACTCCGCCTTCAGGCCGGGCTTGCCATCGGGGGTGGTGAGCGCTGCGTTGGGAACCGGCGCGCCATCGGGGCGGAGGAACTGCGTGCCGGCCACATATGTGAACGCAACGTTCGGGAACTCGGCCTTCAGGCCTTCCATCACGGACACGATATGCGTGGGGGTGCCGGCATAGTTGCCGATCAGGTAGCGAGTCTCAGGCGCCAGTGGGCCAACCACCAGCACTTTTTTCACGGAGGGCTTCAGCGGCAGCGTTCCGTCGTTCTTCAGCAGCACCATCGACTCGTTGCCCAGCTTGCGTGCAAAGGCGCGGTGCTCGGCGGAGTCAAGCTCCTTCTCGTCGATCTTGGTGTAGGGCACCATGTCCGGCGGATCGAACATGCCCAGCTTGATGCGGGCCTCCATCAAGCGGACGACCGCGGTATCCATCGCCTCCTGCGAGAGATAGCCCTTCTGGACCGCTTCGATGAAAGGTTGGAAATCGGAGTTGTTCCGGCCGGGGCCCCCGCCGTAGCACTCATTGTCCATGCCCCGTTCCAGGGAGATGGCCGAGGACTCAGCCTGCGTAGGTCGGAAGTGGTGGCCAGTGAAAATGTCGCGGACGGCATCGCAGTCGGAGACAACATAGCCCTGGAAGCCCCACTTGTCGCGCAGTTGGTCTACCAGCAGATACTTGTTGGCGCATGCGGGCTCGCCATTGATGGCGTTATACGCGCACATGATGGAGTCCGCCTTGCCCTCGGTAATGGCGGCCCGGAACGCGGGCTCGTAAGTGTCGACTTCGTCATGCTTCGGCACGTCGACATCTGCGAAGTGGCGCGTAGGCTCCGGGCCGGAATGCACGGCATAGTGCTTGGGAGTTGCGATGCCGAGGTAGTACCTGGGATCGTCGCCCTGTACGCCCTCGACGAAATTGACGCCCATGCGCGCGGTCAGGTACGGGTCCTCGCCGTAGGTTTCCTGGCCGCGGCCCCAGCGCGGATCGCGAAAGATATTCAGGTTCGGCGCCCAGTAGTCGAGACCGCCGTAGATGCCGACGTGATGCTCGCGGTCGTTCTGCACATGCTTGATGCGGCCTTCCACTCCGATGTAATGGCCCATGGTGTGGACCGCCTGCTGGTCGAAGGTCGCGGCCAGGCCAATCGGCTCGGGATATTCGGTGACGCCCTGGTTGATGACGCCATGCAGGGCCTCGCTCCACCACTGGTACGCGTCCACATGCAGCCGCGGAATGGCGCGCGCCGTATTCACCAGCTGCGACGCCTTCTCTTCCAGCGTCATGCGGTTTACCAGGTCCACCGCGCGATCATGGGCCGGCAGCGCAGGATTCATGTAGTCAGGCTGAGCGGAATTCTGGGCCCACATTGAACTTGTTGTGAGGACGAGGGCGAATGTCGCGAAGATACGAGAACTTTTTGTCATAATTCTCCCGAGATCGAATCAATCCCAATCCACTAAGTGGGTTCCTTTGTTTCTGTTCGAAAAGCCGCAGGCCAAACGGCTGCACAACGGAGCGCCGTGCGATCAACACGATACACATTATTCGATAATCGAATTTTTGTTTCGGCGTACTCTACCGAGTTCCGCTAATCATTGTCAATGATGGGATCAGGTGCTCCCGGCAACCACGAAATAATCCACACCTTCAATGGATTGATTTGAGTCTCGATGTATTCAGCAGGTTCTTCCCACGATGCAATTCTTGCCGCAAACATTTCAGAGACTGGGGTGCGCCATCAGTGGCCTGCAGCCTGTGTCCGGATTGAGAACAGCGAACCGCGCGCGCCGATGAAGAGCGTGCGATGGTCTTCGCCTCCGAACGCGAGGCTGGTTGGCCGCTCCGGAACTTCGAGAACGCCGAGCTGCTTTCCCGCCGAGTTATAGATATAGACCTGCCCTTCGGCGAGATAGACGTTTCCCGCGTCGTCGGTAGCGACGCTCGATCCGCCGCGCGGCGCAAACTGCGACACCGTAATGCGATTCAGGCTGTCCAGCGTAAGGCGATAGGTGGTGTCGTCCTCTTCGCTCGAAGCGAGGCGCTTGCCCCCTATGGGCATCACGCTCCACTGCGACGCCTGCAGCATCGGCTGCCAAGTGCCTCCGGCCATCACCGCGGTCTTTGTGCCGGGTGCGTAGAAGAAATCGCGATGCTCATCGGTGACGTTCGCGGTAATTGCCATATTGCTGCCGCGCGCATAAACCACGCCGCGGCGATCCATCTGCTTCACCAGGGTGTCCATGCTGTTGTGAAATCCGACAGGCATGAGCAGGCTCGTGCCATCCTCCGCGGCTGCGGCCGGCGAGAGCTTTTGCACAGACCCCGTCTGAGGATCAATGCTGTACACGGCCTTGCCGAGGTCGATCGCGAGCAGCGTACCGGGCGCAACGAATCCCGCCGCCTGAGGCGAAGGAACCTGGTCTGTCAGCAACTCCGCCTGCTTTGTCTCCGCGTTCCAGCGATAGACCTTGTGCATCAGGGAATCCGTGAAGAAGAGATGACCCGCACTGTCCGTCGACAACCCCGACGCATTGCTGAATCCTGAGGCGAGTTGCTCGATGTGCGCTCCCGGTGCGAACGCAGCGGGCAGCGGCAGCGGTGCTCCCAGCTTGTTCGCCGCGGATATCTCAAACGAGGTGAAATCATGCGTGCGGACTCGCACGCCGCTGCTGGCATCGAAGATGCTGTTGTCATAGGCCAGCCGCGTCATGCTGAAGTTATGCATGTTCTCAAACCGGATTCCGCTAGAGTTGGTCGACTCGACTGCATTCAGCTTGGGTTTGACATTGCGCGAGACGCGATAGGTAAAGAGGTTGGCGAAGGTTATGTTCCGCGAGTCCACAAGCTCGGCGGTGAAAGAGTCCGCGCCGGCAGGGTTCTCCTCCTCTGTCTGCAGCGCATAGATCGTCCAGTTCGCCGCATTGTGAAACCGCGTCTCATGATGCATGTGGTGCTCACAGGACATCTGGTAAACGACCGTCGGCGTATCGGTGTTCTCGACCACGAGTCCAGCCTTGGCATTGGTGTTCGAGGTCCAGATGCCGCGCAGCAGGCCGCCGCCGCCGTCGCGCACGGTGATGCTGGGATATTGCGTCTCCGCCGTGCTCGGTCCACGTGGAAATCCGCCTGCGGGCCGCTGGGGAGGAGTTGCACCCTGCGCTACGGAGGCTCGTCCGGCGCCCCCGCCGCCGGGACCGGTGCCCGGCCCTCGCTGCTGCGCGCCTGCCTGCGGCCGGAATCCGCCGCCGAAGGTCTGCCCGATGCGTCCATGCCCCGCGGCAAAATTAACGTCGTCGAGCATGGAATGCGGCCCGGCCATCCAGACAATGCCGGCCGCCCGGGGCGCCACGCTGCCGGTATCGATGCCGATGCCGCTGATGATGGCGTCGCCACCTTTCGCACTCTGTACCAGCGGGATCGCATCGCCCTCGCCTGCGAAGGCCGGATCGCTCTCCGGATCGGTGATGACGGCGGTCGATGGATTGAAGCCAATCAGAACGCTGTCGGCCCGCAGCTGAATCGTCTTTGAGACTTTGTAACTGCCGGTGGGGAAGTACAGCACGCGATGGCCGTCGATGGCGGCCTGCAGCGCGGTCGTATCGTCTGCCTTGCCGTCACCCTTTACGCCCAGGTCGTGTACGTTCGTCCACTCCGCCATGGAAGGAAGCGACGGAATGTCCGACTTCACCTCAGGCGCGGCGGCAGTGCTCTCCTTGTGCTGCATCGTTACGCCGCGCTCGCGGCCGTCCGGGCCAATTGCCAGCCCAATCGCCAGGTGTTCCTCTACGTAGCGCGGAGCGGGCGCGCGCAGCGTGCGAATCGCCGGAATTGCAACATTACCGTCGACAAATGTCGGTACCTCTCTGCAGAGAACATGGTCCAGCGTCACCTCGTGATGCGCCTTGGCTACATCCCCCAGCACCAGCGCGGTGCGGCGAATGTCCTCAAGCGTCAGGTCGCGCCCGTAGAGTTGCTCCACCATGCCCTGCGTGATCTCGATGGCGACGGGGGTATGCGCGATGCGGTCGCGCACCAGCGTCATGCCGACTTCCTGTGTATGAATCGCGGCCTTGCGCTGACCCTCGATGGTGGAATCCATCAGCAGGAACTGCCACGCCGGCGAAGTGCGAACGGAGATGATGCCGTAGTCGCCGCCCGTGATGTGCAGATCGCTGGCATTGTTGCCCACGTCTTCCAATCCGGCTCGTCCCTGTCCCACGCTGATGTTCATGTGCGAAAGATAGCTATGCTGCGCGACGTGAAACCGGATGGCAATAGCAGCCGGATTTCCGTTTCCAATCTCAAAATCCACGTTGTTGATGCCGCTGTAAAAGGTGAATTCGTTCGCATCGACCACATCACTACCTGGCGAGGGCCTCCGCGAGGCAAACTGCAGCATGTAGCGGCCCGTGCCGAGGAACTCATGTCCTTCCTGATAGCCCGGTGTCTTCGCGCCGAGAACAAACACCGGCCGATGCGCACCATAGCCGATAAGCCGGATGCCGGACCACAGATGGACGGTATGCGTAATCCGGTAGCGGCCCTCCGCGATGAAGACCACCCCGCCGCCCGTCGTGTCGGCAACGCGATCGATGGCCGCCTGGATCGCGGCAGTGTCATCGGCCGCGCCGTCCGCGACAGCGCCGAATGACCCGCGTTCCAGATAGGCGGCATAAGCGTCTACTGGACGCTGGCTGAAGAGCGACTGCGCCTGCATTGCGGGCGCGAAAAACAGTAGGGCGAAGATGGCAAGGAGAAATCGCATAATCCTTAACGGAACGACAAGACTGGTTTTACCCGTTATGATTTTGTTCGGGTCTCAAACAGAAGACCCGGAGAGCCTATCGAAGCGGGCGTGGCATTCGCAACTCTGCTGCGTCTGGTTCTTTTATCAGACGGTTGGGTGTGAGGAAAAGTTGAGGGCCGCCAGTTGCCTCGGCCTCATGCATTCAACGGTCGGACGGAGTTTCATCCCTTGCGCCGCGCCATCCTGCTGCCGATCTTTTTCATCACCTACAGCCTCGCGTACCTCGATCGCGCGAACTTCGGCTTCGGCGCGGCTGCGGGCATGTCGCGCACGCTGCACATCACGGATAACCAGCTCGCATGGCTGGGGGCCATGTTCTTCCTGGGATACTTTCTCTTTCAGGTTCCGGGAATGCTCCTCGCCCGGCGCGTCAGCGCGACACGCGTTGTGTTCATCGCGCTTGTGATCTGGGGGGTTCTGGCGACACTCACAGGCATTCTGCGAAGCTTTGCGCTGCTCTGCGTGGATCGCTTCGTCCTCGGCCTGGCAGAGAGCGTCACGTTCCCCGCTATGCTGTTTCTGTTGACGCGCTGGTTTCCGCGCTCGGAACGCTCGCGGGCCAACAGCATTCTACTGCTTGGGAATCCGGTCACCGTACTCTGGATGTCAGCCATCACCGGTTTCCTGACCCAGCACCTTGGCTGGCAGCGTACTTTCATCATTGAGGGACTGCCCGCAATCCTCTGGAGCGCCGTCTGGATCGCCACAGTACGCGACAGCCCCGGCGAGGCGCGTTGGCTCGATCCTGCCCAGGCCACCGAACTTGAGGCCGCTATCACGCAGCAGCAATCCGCGCCGGAGCTTGCGCGCGAGGCCTCCGCCACGCTCCTCTCCGTGCTTCTCCGCGGCGATGTTTTGATCCTTTGCGCGCAGTACATTTTTTGGAGCCTTGGAGTATATGGCTTCGTCCTCTGGCTCCCCGCCATCATTCATAAGGCGTCCGCTCTCTCGCTCAGCACGACCGGACTGCTCGCCGCCGCACCCTATCTGCTCGCCATTGCGGGAGAGGTGGGCATGGGCCATGTCTCTGACCGCACCGGCCGCACCGCTCCGCTCGTCTGGCCGTTCCTTATGGTGGGTGGAGTTGCCATGATGGGCTCGTTTCTCTTCGCGCCGGTCAGTTTCTGGCTGGCCTTTGCCTGTCTGGTCCTTGCCTGCGGAGCGATGTATGCACCCTATCCGCCATTCTTCTCCATCATTCCCGACCGCGTCCCGCGCCAGCACGCCGGCGAGGTCTTTGCGCTGGTGAACAGCTGCGGCGCATTGGGCGGATTCCTTGGAACTTATTTCGTCGGATGGCTGCGCGGCTTCACCCACTCGGACCGCGCCGGCGAATTCCTGATGGCGCTCGCTCTGATCCTGGCAGCCCTTCTTACCCTCGCCTTGCCGAAGCGCCGCCCAACTGGCGAGGCCTATCTTTAAGGAAACATGTCTACATCTCCAGTCCCGACGGTCTCCAGCGTTCTTGAAACCGATGCCGCGCTCTTCGCCTCCGCGCAGACCCACGCCCGCGGTCCCGAAGGCCAGCTTCCCATCACGCCGGAGATGCTCCTCACCGCGCCCTCCGGCAATCTCTTCGGTCTTACGCAGAACGCCGGCATGGGTTGGGAGCCGCAGCGACTGCTCGATCCTGAATTCCTGATCCTATCCACGCATGGCGGCCTGCGTGCCGCCGACGGCACGCCGATCGCGCTCGGCTTCCACACCGGGCATTGGGAGGTCGGGCTGCTTGTTGCGGAAGCTGCGCGCGAGCTGCGCAACCTGCACGCCACCCCCTTCGCCGGCGCCGTCACTGACCCCTGCGACGGCCGCACCCAGGGCACCGCGGGCATGCTGGATTCGCTGCCCTTCCGCAACGATGCCGCCATGACGCTGCGCCGCCTCATGCGGTCGCTGCCCACGCGTCGCGGCGTGCTCGGCATCGCCACCTGCGACAAGGGGCTGCCCGCCATGATGATGGCGCTCGCTTCTTCCGGGCAGTACCCGAGCGTGCTGGTGCCTGGCGGCGTCACGCTGCTGCCGGAATCCGAGCCAGACCGTCCCGCCGAAGACGCCGGCAAGGTGCAGACCATTGGCGCGCGCTTCGCCCAGGGCGAAATCACCGCCGAATACGCCGCGGAGATAGGCTGCCGTGCCTGCGCCTCGCCCGGCGGCGGCTGCCAGTTCCTGGGAACCGCGGCGAGTTCGCAGGTCGTCGCGGAAGGTCTCGGCCTCGCGCTGCCGCACACTGCGCTCGCGGCTTCGGGTCAGCCGCTGTGGCTCGATGCTGCTACCCGATCTGCTCGCGCCTTGCTGCGCCTCAGCCGCCTTGGCATCGGCACCGGCGACATCCTCACACCCGCCGCGATCGAAAACGCAATGGTGCTGCATGCGGCGTTCGGCGGGTCGACGAATCTGCTGCTGCATGTGCCTGCCATCGCGCACGCAGCGGGACTGCGCCGCCCCACTGTCGACGATTGGACGCGCATCAACCGCGCCGCGCCGCGACTCGTCGATGCTCTCCCCAACGGCCCGCGCAACTTTGCCACCGTGCAGGTCTTTCTCGCCGGGGCCGTCCCCGAGGTCATGCTGCACCTCCGCGCCGCCGGCCTGCTCAATACCTCTGTCATGACCGCAACCGGCGCCACGCTCGCCGAAAACCTCGACTGGTGGGAACAGTCCGAGCGCCGCCGTGCCCTCCGGCAGCGCCTGCACGATCTCAATGGCATCGAGCCATCGGAAGTCATCATGTCGCCCGACCTCGCCCGCCGGCGCGGACTCACGGCGACGGTTTGTTTCCCTTCCGGCAACATCGCGCCGGAAGGCTCGGTCATCAAGTCCACTTCGATCGATCCATCGCTGATCGATGCAGACAACACCTATCGCCACATCGGCCCGGCGCGTGTCTTCATCACCGAGGCTGCTGCGATCGCCGCCATCAAGGAAGGCAAGGTTGGTCATGGCGATGTGATTGTGTTGATCTGCGGTGGACCGCTCGGCGCGGGCATGCAGGAGACGTATCAGGTGACCTCCGCGCTGAAGGCGCTTCCTTTTTGCAAGCACGTCGCCGTGATCACGGACGCACGTTTCTCTGGCGTCTCCACCGGTGCGTGCATCGGGCATGTCTCGCCGGAAGCGCTTGCGGGCGGGCCCATTGGCCGCATCCTGGAGGGCGATATTGTCGAAATAACGGTGGACCGCAATGCGCTGCATGGGGAGGTCCACTTCCGCGGGACGGACCCCGAAAAGCTCCTCACCCCGGAAGAAGGTGCCGCGATCCTCGCCGCGCGAAAGCCGAGGCCAGACCTTGCTCCCCATCCAGAACTTCCCGATGACACGCGCCTCTGGGCCGCGCTGGTGCAGGCCTCCGGCGGTGTATGGGGTGGCTGTGTTTATGACACATTCAGCATCGTGAACGCGCTCGCAACTCGCTCACCTACAATCGAGAGCGATGAGAATTGACAGCCATCAGCATTACTGGAAACCGGAGCGGGGCGACTATGGCTGGATGAGTCCTTCGGACCCGGTGCTCTACCGCAATTACCTGCCGGCAGACTTGCGTGCGTCGCTCGACCAACACAACATTGGCAAAACGGTTGTCGTACAGGCCGCCCCGACAATGGCGGAGACTGACTTTCTTCTCGATCTCGCTGCAACGGACGATTCCATCGCTGGTGTGGTCGGATGGCTCGACATGGAGGATGAGCATTTCCCGGCGACGCTGGAGAGATATCGGAAGATTCCGAAGTTTGTCGGCATTCGCCCGATGCTGCAGGACCTCCCGAACGATCGATGGATTCTGCAGCCCAGCGTCATATCGGCGCTTCGCACGCTTGCTGATCGCGACGTGGCGTTCGACTTTCTCACCCATCCGCGCCACCTGCCGTTCGTGCTGGAAGCACTCGACGCCGTCCCCGGCTTGCGTGCCGTCATCGATCACATCTCAAAACCGGGGATTCGTACTGGGCGGCTAGATCCATGGCGAGAGTGGATCGCCAAGGTTGCGGAAAAACCCAATGTCTATTGCAAGCTCTCCGGGATGATTACCGAAGCGGACCACAAATCATGGTCGGTCGATGATCTGCGACCCTACGTCGAGCATGTGACGCTTTGCTTCGGATTCGACCGACTGATGTTCGGCAGCGACTGGCCGGTCTGCCTGCTGGCCGGAAGCTATGACCGGGTAATCGGCGCGGTTGACGAGATTCTTGCGCCGCAATTGAACGAGGAGACGGAGAGGCAGGTCTTCGGAGAGAACGCCGCACGCTTCTACCAGCTGGAAGCGGCAGCCCGATAGGCAGCTCTATCTGGCAGTATTCTCTGCGCCGGCAGGAAGGCCGCCGAGATACATGTAACTCAGCGATGGCGCCTTGGCGATCAGGGCGGAGATCGCGGGATCGGGAAAGCGCTTCACGTATGGGACGGCCCAGCCAATCGCCTCAGCGGAGGGAGGTCCATCCGGAAGGTCCTGCTGGATGCCCGTCTTCTGCTGGAAGTAGCTGCTGTCCACCAGGCCGGCCGTCGAGCGCTTCACCAGCCGCGCGAGCGCATGGTCGCGTTCGGCGTAAAGATCGATGCCGTTGTCCTCCGCGAACTCAGCGATGAACACGAGCGGCGCGGCGGCATAGAGATGGTAGTGCAGCGCGCGCTGTCCGCGGCGCAGTTCTTCCGGCGAAGTTCCGTCCGGCTGAATGAGAGCAATGCCGGTGCGGTACGCATCGATCGCCCAGTCCAGCATGCCGCGGTCGTTCGCCGCCACTCCTATGGCGACGATCTCTGCGCCGGCCCAGTAGCGATGATTGTTCTTCTGCCATCCTCCCTTGAATT
>DATNAU010000217.1:0-19145 GCA_035572415.1 Acidobacteriaceae bacterium | reverse complement strand
TCTGCCGCGGGAGAGGGTTCCCCGGCGGTCAGCGCGAAGGACATTGCGCAGGCGTACCACATCCCTCCGCCGCTGCTCGCGAAGATCCTGCAGACCCTCGCCCGCGCCGGCCTGCTGGTCTCGCACGCCGGGACCAACGGCGGCTACGCGCTGGCACGGGCCGCAAATGAAATCTCTGCCTTCGAGGTGATCCGCGCCATCGATGGCCCGCTGTTCATCACCAGCTGCATCACCATCCACGGCGCCTGCGACCTGGCCGGCACCTGCACCATCAAAGAACCGCTGCGAAAGGTGAACGATTCCATCAAGGACCTGCTCAGCGGCATCCGTATCAGCGACCTCGCCGAAGCGGGCGACACACAGCAGGCAGCCGTGGGCGGCGGCCTGGTCAGCATTCTGGCGTAACAAAGTTTTGGGAGTAGCGACGGGCTTTAGCCCGTCGGATCAAAAACAGAGACGGTCGGGGCTTCAGCCCCGGAGAAACATCAAGATTCGATCCGAGAAGAAGGAGCAACATCGATGAGCATCGAAAACGGTAACGGCGCAAATGGTTCAGTCGCAGGCATTCCCTCCACCGGAGTGGTCATCACCAACTCCGCAAAGCCGCTGCCTGAAGGCGTGCACCTGCCGCTCTACATGGACAACCATGCCACCACGCCGCTGGACCCGCGCGTGCTGGAGGCGATGATGCCGTACTTCACCGGCAAGTTCGGCAACGCGGCCAGCCGCAACCACCAGTTCGGCTGGGAGGCGGAGAAGGCGGTCGAGGACGCCCGCACGCAGATCGCGAAGCTGATTGGCGCGACCGCCAAGGAGATCATCTTCACCTCGGGCGCGACGGAGAGCGACAACCTCGCCATCAAGGGCATTGCGGAGATGTACCGCGAGCGCGGCAACCACATCATCACCCAGGTCACCGAGCATAAGGCCGTCCTCGACACCTGCAAGAAGCTCGAGAAGCAGGGCTACCGCGTGACGTACCTTCCCGTCCAGGCCGATGGGCTCATCGATCTTGAGGACCTGAAGCGCGCCGTTGTGACCGAAGGCCCCGAGAAGACCATTCTCGTGACCATCATGTACGCGAATAACGAGATCGGCGTGGTCCAGCCCATCGGCGAGATCGGCAAGATTTGCCATGAGAAGGGCGTGCTCTTCCATACGGATGCTGTGCAGGCCGTCGGCAAGATTCCCGTCGATGTGCAGGCGGACAACATCGACGTGCTGTCGCTCTCCGCGCATAAGATCTATGGACCGAAGGGTGTGGGCGCGCTATATGTTCGCCGCCGCAACCCGCGCGTGCAGATCACCGAGCAGATCAATGGCGGCGGGCACGAGCGTGGAATGCGCTCGGGCACGCTGAATGTGCCGGGCATCGTTGGGCTGGGCAAAGCCTGCGAGATTTGCGGCGTGGAGATGGAGAAGGAAGCCGCGCGCGAACGCGAGCTGCGCGACTATCTGCGCAACAAGTTGGAAACGGCACTCGACTACGTGCAGGTAAACGGCAACATGGAGCACCACCTGCCCGGCAACCTGAACATGAGCTTTGTCTACGTTGAAGGCGAGAGCCTGCTGATGGGCATCAACGACATTGCGGTATCATCCGGCTCGGCGTGCACCTCGGCGACGCTCGAGCCCAGCTATGTGCTGAAGGCGCTCGGCTTGGGCGACGAGATCGCGCACTCGTCGATCCGCTTTGGCCTCGGCCGCTTCAACACCAAAGCTGAGGTGGACTACGTCGCCGACAAGATCATCGACGTGGTGCAGAAGCTGCGCGAGCTGTCGCCACTGTACGAGATGGTGAAGGAAGGCATCGACCTGAGCAAGATCGAGTGGGCCGCGCACTAGAAAGAGGTAAGATGACCGACATGCACGATCTTCTGATTATCGGAGTACCGCTAGTTGTGATCATCGCTGGGATCCTTTTCAATCGGGGCGATGCAAAAGAGTTGCGCGCGGAATTAAAAGACCTGCGGGCCGAGATGGCGGGATCCTTCAACAAGATGGAATCCCGGCTTGACCGCATTGACGCCGATCTGCGGCAGTTCTACCACCTCAGCGGCAAGCTCGAAGGCCGCATCGATACGCTGGAAAAGCGCGGCGCTTAGTGATCCGAACACAACCTGAGCAAGATCGAGTGGGCCGCGCACCAGGGAGACCAGCAATGTTCGAGCAACAGCAGCAGGATTGGCGCAAAGCTGACGAACGTAGAGCGAGTTGGACTGTTCGCCGTATCTGGATCGGGGTCGCCATTATGCTGCTCGCGCTTGTCATTCGACACTACGAACATCTTCATTAGGACCATTTACCCGCTGCACCAATTGCGGCGGCGCAACATCTAAAATAAGAAGGGGAGAAACAACATGGCATATAGCGATAAGGTACTGAGCCACTACGAGAATCCGCGCAATGTGGGCACGCTGGACAAGGCATCGACCGAGGTGGGCACGGGCCTGGTCGGCGCACCGGAGTGCGGCGACGTGATGCGCCTGCAGATCAAGGTGAACCCCGAGACGCAGGTCATCGAAGACGCCAAGTTCAAGACGTTCGGTTGTGGCTCGGCCATCGCCAGCTCCTCGCTTGCCACGGAGTGGGTGAAGGGCAAGACGGTCGCCGAGGCCCTGACGATCTCCAACACCGACATCGTCAAGGAGCTCGCGCTGCCACCGGTGAAGATCCACTGCTCGGTGCTGGCCGAGGACGCCATCCGCGCCGCCATCGGCGACTGGAAGAAGAAGAACGGCGTGGCGGAAGAGGCCCCGGCAGCAGCTGTAGCGCACTAAGTCGCTGCCGCTGCTGCGCATTTGGTTTCGGACCTTTAGGTCCGAAACGGAGTAGCAGCGGGCTTCAGCCCGCGGGATGGCGAGCAGGTGCGTTCGGGGCTTTAGCCCCGGGTGTTTTGCTCGTTTGGGCATTTGGTTTTGCTTAAGGGCACGGCTTCAGCCGTGCCGTAGTGCGCACAAATTGGAAGGGGGCTTTAGCCCCCGAGGTCACCACGCACCCCCAACGATGGCAACCCTTCTCCAACCCGGAACCGTACCTCCGCCCGCGCCGAAAGACCCGCTGGCCGGCATGGTGCTGCTTACCGCCCAAGGCCAGCAGCCGCGCGGGAAGGCCGCCGTGGAGATTACGAAGAATGCGCTCAAGCGCATCCGCGTGGCCATGGCGAAGGAAGGCATATCGCCGGAGCAAGGTGGACTGCGGCTGGGAATCACGGGCGGCGGCTGCTCCGGCCTCAGCTATAACATTCGCTTCGATACCCAGCCGCGCGAGCGGGATCGCGTCTTCGTCTTCGGCGAGGGCATCGAGACGCCCGGCGATCCCTCGGGCGGCAAACCCGTCCGCCTCTTCGTCGACCCCAAGAGCTTTCTCTACCTCGCCGGCATGGTTCTGGACTTTGAGGAGACCCTCATGCGCCAGGGCTTCAACTTCATCAACCCCAACTCGACGAAGTCGTGCGGGTGCGGATCGAGCTTCTCGGCGTAGGCTAGTTGCGCACGTGGGAAAGCCAACACTAAGCACTGAAGAACTTTTGGCTCACGGGTTCATACCCTGTGCGACCTGGGCGCATTGTCCTACGAATGGCATCAGACTGGATCGACTGCCATCAGACAGCGATTGCGTTTATGCTTTCGCGATTGGTGGGCGCGTTCTCTACGTCGGAGTAACGAGCGGCAGCCTCTTGTCTCGGATGGGGCAATATTGCAAACCGGGACCGAGCCAGTCGACCAACAAGCGGCTTAAGATATGCATTAGCGATTCATTGAAGGGCGGAAGGCCGGTCGAAGTACTGCTAGCTACGCCGTGCAACTTTGAATGGAATGGTCTTTCGGTAATCGGAACCATCGGCTTAGAGCGCGGATTAATTCAGGCTTTTGATCTTCCATGGAACAAACAAGGAAATCGATGAAAAGCTACACAGTGATCTATGAGCAGGGGAGAGATGGAGGATTCGGGGCTTATGTCCCGGATCTGCCAGGTCTGGGCGTCGTCGGCAATACGCGCGAGGAGGTTCACCGCCTTGTCGTGGAGGGCATCGCTATCCACATCGCCGGCCTAATCGAAGACGGCCTGCCTGTCCCTGAGCCCTCTTCGTTCGCCGAACTGATCTCGGTTTGCGCATGAGCGACACCTACTTCTTCATCTTCTCCCTCCCACCGCACCTGGTCGTCGACACCGCCGCGCTGGAAAAGTCCTTCTATGCGCTGAGCCGCAGGCTGCATCCGGACCGCTTCGCAGCGCGTCCGCCTGCGGAGCAGGAGGCCGCCCTCGCCGAGTCCTCACGGCTGAACGACGCGTATCGCACCCTGCGCGACCCCATCGCGCGGACGGAATATCTGCTGAAGCTCGAAGGCATTGAACTGGAGGAACAGTCGCGTGCGGCGACGGATGCGGCCAAAGCTGCGGGCACGGCGAAGAAGCAGGTGGTTCCCGAGGACCTGCTGGAAGAGGCCTTCGAGTTGAATATGCAGCTCGAGGAAATGCGCGCCGAGAAAAAGATGGGCAGCGCCGGCGGCACTGAATCCGCCGACCCGCAGCTACGCAAAGATCTCCTCGCCGCTAAATCCACCTTCGAGTCCAAGCTCGCCGCCACCGACGCCGACCTCGCAGCCCTCCACGCACGCTGGGACGCCGCCTTCGATGCCAACGACTCCGCCGCCAAGGCCACCGCGCGCGAAGCCATGGTCGATCTGCTCAACCGCCGCAGCTACCTGCGCAATCTTGTGCGCGACGTCAATGACGCCCTGGAATCCTGACTGTAGCTCTGTAGTTGCAATCCAGCCTCCCCGTCCATCCGCCTACTCCGAATAGACTGGTGCATCGGCCCCCTCCCAATCCGCATCTCATTCAGATCACTCGTCGCAGCCGCAACCCAGCCCCGGAGGAACCTGAACGTGTCTCCCGCACAGACCTCAAGCCAGACTTCCTCCCTCCGCGCCGAATCCTCTCTGAGCGCCCGCTATCGCTCCGTCCGTGCAGCCTCTCTCGCGCTCACCACACCACTCTCGCCCGAAGACATGATGGTGCAGTCCTGCGCCGAGGCCAGTCCTGCCAAATGGCACCTTGCGCACACAAGCTGGTTCTTTGAGACCTTCGTCCTGCGCGAGTTCGTTGCCCGTTATCAGGATTTTCATCCCGACTTCCACTGGCTCTTCAACAGCTACTACAACTCACTGGGCGAGATGCCTGCAAAGAACCTGCGCTCCAGCTTTTCGCGCCCGCCGCTCGAACAGATCCTCGCCTACCGCGCTCATGTCGATACCGCGATCGCACGTCTGCTCGATGCGCCACCCGAGTTCCCCGCAAATGCCGACGCCGCGCGCCGCATCGCGCTCGGTCTCCACCATGAGCAGCAGCATCAAGAACTCATCGCCACAGACATCAAGCACGCCCTCTTTACCAACCCGCTGCACCCGGCCTATCTCGCGCCTGCCGCTGCAGACCCTGACTCCGAATCCGAAATCGCGCCGCCGCTCGACTGGATCAGCTTCCGCGGCGGCCTCACGGAGATCGGCTTTGCGCCCAGCCCCGATTCGCCCGATTCTTTCTGCTTCGACAATGAATCCCCGCGCCACACCGTCTACCTGCAGCCATACTCGCTGGCCACGCGCCTCGTCACCGTAGCCGAGTATCTCGCTTTCATGGACGACTCAGGCTACGAGCGGCCGGAGCTCTGGCTCTCCGAAGGCTGGACCGCGATGCGCGAACAGAGCTGGCAGGCGCCCCTCTACTGGCAGCGCGCTCAGAACTCGGCTTCGGGCTGGCGCATCTTCACCATGCATGGCTGGCGCGGCCTCGACGAACTCTCCGAAACACCGGTCTGCCACATCAGTCTGTTTGAAGCCGACGCCTATGCACGCTGGGCCTCCCGTCACACGCCAGGCTGTCGGTTGCCCACCGAGTTCGAATGGGAGCACGCCGCGACTCAAATCACCGCAGCCTTACCAATGTCGTCATCCCGAGCCGAGTCCCTGAGCAACAGCGAAGGGACGCAGTCGAGGGACCCTCGCATTTCTTCCAATCTCCTCGAATCCGGCGTGCTGCATCCCACACGCGCCTCCTCCTCCCCCGGCCTCCAACAACTCTTCGGCGATGTCTGGGAGTGGACCGCCTCCGCGTACATCGGCTATCCCGGCTATCATCCGCTTCCCGGAGCACTGGGCGAATACAACGGCAAGTTCATGTCCTCGCAGATGGTGCTGCGCGGCGGCTCCTGCATTACACCCGCCACGCACATCCGCCCCACCTACCGAAACTTCTTCGCTCCCGGAACACGATGGCAGTTCTCCGGCCTGCGCCTTGCCCGCGATAGCGCATAACCCCGCGACCGTCATTCTGGCGCATCGCGCCAGAACCCCGCATTTATTCCTGCAGTAAAGTTCGCGTCCTAACATTGCCGCATCCAATTGCCTAGCGTTCTCTCCCCGGAATCGAGTCCTTGTTTGACCGCACCTGCCACAGCTTTTGATTTCGCAGCCCTCTCCGATCCCTCCATCCACGCAGTCGATGTGGAGGCGCGGCGCGGCCTCACGCTTCCACAAAAATCTCTCGCTCCCTGGCTGTTTTATGACGAGGCCGGCTCCGAACTCTTCGAGCAGATCACCGAACTGCCCGAGTACTACCTCACGCGCACCGAACGCGCCCTCTTCACCGCGCATGCCACGCAAATCTTCGCGGAACTGGGCCTCAGCGCGAAGAGCTCCGCCCCGGAATCTGCCCCGAATTCTCGGCCTCGCTCCGCGCCGCAAGTCCCAAATGCGCCGCCGTATGAAAATGCCGTCTCGGACCCGCGCCCTGCAACGATTCCCTTTACTCGGCCGCTCACGGTGGTTGAACTCGGTGCAGGCACGGCCTCCAAGACCGGCATTCTGCTCCAGGCCCTCTCGAAACTCCAGCACCATGTGCTCTATCAACCTGTCGACATCAGTGCCAGTGCGATTGCCGCGGCCCGCGCGTCGCTCGAGAGTACGGTCAGCGGCCTCAGCATTCGTCCACATACCGCAAATTACGTTACACACCGGTTCCCTATCGTGCGGTCCGGCGGCGCGCGCGTGCTCGCGCTCTATATCGGCTCCAGCATCGGCAATTTCTCACCGTCGGGGGCCCGCGAGATCCTTACGCGTCTGCGCGCTCAACTCACGCAGGGCGACGCCCTGCTGCTCGGCGTCGATCTGGCCCCATCGCTCGCCGGCGCCGACCCTCCAAAACAGATCTCTACCCTGCTTGCCGCATATGACGATGCGGCCGGCGTCACTGCCGCCTTCAATCGCAATGTTCTCGTTCGCCTGAACCGCGACCTCGGCGCGAACTTCGAACCCGACCGGTTCGCGCATCGCGCTCTTTGGAATCCCGCGCGATCACGCATCGAGATGCATCTTGTCTCGCTCGATAAGCAAACGGCGATTCTTCCGCGCAGTGCAGCCGGACCCGCCGTGCCCCTTCACTTCAACAAGGGCGAGACTATCCATACCGAAAACAGTTACAAATTCACCCCTGCCGCGCTCGCCGCCCTTTTCGCCGCCTCGCGCTTCAGGCCGAAGCGAACGTTTACCGACCTCAACAACCTCTTTTCTGTCACCCTGGCCTGCGCGGACTAGGGCCGCGAAGCCTCGCCGGTATTCGTAGAAGGCCATTGCGTACGGCCCTGCGCCCAGTCGCGTGCCTGGTTGAAGTAGTTGCGCTGAATCCAGACCCCGCGTCCCCATTCGTCGCCGATCAGCGCAAACTCCTTCTGTGCCTCCGCCGCGTCGCGATATTGGTACGCCAGATATGCCAGCCAGTTCGCAACGGTACGGCTCTGGCCGTACTTAGCTAGGATCGCTTCGCCACCATTGCGAATCCGCTTCCAGTCCATCTCTTGCAGAGGAAAGTTCTTGTTGTGCCGGCTGATCAGCACCGTCGCGACGTGATAGTAGACGATATCGCCTTCCTCTCCGCCCAGCTTGTCGGCGGAGTCTTTCGCGAATGCCGAAGCCTGCCCCGGCTCTCCATCCCATTTGGGAAGCAGGTAGTTTGCATACTGCTGATACAGATAGAAGTACTCCGGCTCAAAACGGATGCCGCGCTCGAAGATGTCGCGCTCTTTGTCCGCGTCCCAGTTCAGCGCGAGAGAGACTGTCATCATCTCCGAGAACCATTGCGGGCACATCGGCTGCATGTTGGCCGAGCCTTCCAGCACCACGCGTGCCTCATTCACGCGCTCGTTGAAAAGCTTCCATCCTTCAGGAGTAACCGTTGCCGCGTATCCGCTCCCACGCGCCACCCAGGCCCAGCGATGAAGGCTGGTGGCCAGCGCGACGCGTGCCGTGATGGAGTTCGGCCGAGTCTCCATCCACTGCCGCAGATGCTCAATGTGGTCGACAAAATCCTTGTCGCTCTGCGCAGGCTGGTCCAGCACGCTGTAGAACTGCCGCAGCCGCCAGGCGCCGCTCAGCGCGCGTGCCTTGCTGGCCCGGTACTGGTCCGCCATGGCATCCAGCTCCGCATACCGGCCTTCAATCAAATCCGTCCGGATCGTGCGCACCCATCGGCTCTCCGGCGCGGGCTGCTCTTCGCCCGGAAGCAGTGGCTGCATTGCATTGTTCGCGCGCTCCCCGGAGGTCACACCGCTTTGGCCGCTCTGCGCCGGCATCTGCACCGCGAACAGCCCTGTCAACACCACCAAACCGGCCCAGCTCATCCTTCTCATTCGCATGGCATTCTCTCCGGCGGGACGACTTCAAGTTACTTGGGACTGGGGTTTCTTGCAAGCAGAATGGTGGTAAACCAAGTCGGGTGGACTCGAGTCCGCAGATACGCGTGATCCTGCTCACAACAGACCGGAAAGTGGCCAAATGCCCCGGCTCCATTCGCAATGTCTGATCCGCGAAGAGCCATAGGACATCCGCTCAAGAAGAAAAGGGCGGCCAGGCCGCGGTTCACCGCCGCTGCCGCCGCCCTTCGCTATTCCTAGTCCCTAATCCCTAGATATGGCAATGCACCATGCCGCGCTTTTCCAGGTAGCGCTGATGGTATTCCTCCGCCTTCCAGAACATCACCGCCGGTTCCACCTGTGTCGCGATCGGCTTGCGGTACGCGCCCGTAGCATTCAGCTCAGCGATCTTCTCTTTCGCCTGGCGCGCTTGTTCATCGCTGTGCGCGAAGATCACGCTGCGGTACTGCGTCCCGAAGTCAGGCCCCTGCCGGTTCACCTGCGTGGGATCATGCAGCGCGAAGAACGCATCCAGCAGCGCCTCATATGGCAACCGGGACGGATCGAACGTCACCTCCACCACCTCTGCATGTCCGGTGCGATCGGTGCAGACATCTTTGTACGTAGGGTGCTCCAATTGCCCGCCTTCGTAGCCCACCGCCGTGTCAAGAACCCCAGGCATCTCTGCAAATCTTGCTTCAACGCCCCAAAAACATCCTGCTCCAAACGTCGCCTTCTCGATTGCCACTTTGCTCTGCTCCTTTGCTGCGCCCTTCCGTCCGCCGTCGCTGTCCTGCACGCTCTTGCTCCGGATGGGTCGTGCTGCCCTCATCGCGAGGGTCTCTGTTTCCTTCTATCGACGAGGTCGCGCGTGCATGCGCTTCCTCTGCCTTCCGGTTTCTTCCACCGGCTCCGCACCCGACAAAACTGCTCCCGGCTGCTCGTCCTATTTGGATGCATCCGGACCATTTTCGTCTTGCACTGCCATGTTAAAAACCGCCAGTAGTTCTAGGCCTGTTAACCCACGCTCGTCAAACACCAAATTGTGTCAGTGACCGAAGTGTTACTTCGCCGACCCACCTGTAGCCAACCGCCTGACAGGCCGATCCCGGTTCACCCCCGCCCTTTGCGTCTGCCCGGTCCGCGCAGCTGTGCAAATTCAGGCAGATGCTTCTTCGGGGTCACTTTCTTGCCGTTGGAAGCCCGTTCCAGCGCGGTCACCTCGCCCAGCGTCAGTTCCCGAAAGGCGCCCACCGGCACGTCCAGCCGCAACGCACCATACCCGATGCGCCGAATCTTCTCCACATGGTGCCCGATCTCCTCGAACATCTTGCGGATCTGCCGATTGCGGCCCTCCGTCAGCGTGAGTTCATACCAGGGGTTGTCGCCGCCGCGCACCGGTTCAATCTTTGCCGGCGCCGTCACCACACGGTCGCGCCGTCCGGCCCGCACCTCGTCCAGCCGTCCGCGGTCAATCATGATGCCGCGCCGGATCTGCTCCAGCGCAGCCGAAGACGGCACACCCGCCACCTTCACCAGGTACGTCTTCTCCACCCCGGTTGCGGCCTTGGACAGCGCATTGGCCAACTCGCCGTCATTCGTCATCAGCAGCAGCCCCTCGGAGTTGTAGTCCAGCCGGCCCACCGGATACAGCCGCACGCGCCGCTGCTTTGGGTGCCCCATCCGAGCTTTGCCCGGGTGGGATTCAGCCTTGCCTGCGCCGCCGATCAGGTCCATCACGGTCGGACGGCCTTCGGGATCGTCCACCGTGGTGACGTATCCGCGCGGCTTGTTCAGCATGTAGTAGCGGCGCCGCTCGCGCCCGTGCAGCAGCTTGCCGTCCACCTTGATGTGGTCGCGCTCGGCGTCGGCGCGCGTGCCCAGTTCGGTGACGGTCTGGCCGTTCACCTGTACGCGGCCTTCTTGGATCAGCTCCTCGGCTTTGCGCCGGCTTGCGATCCCCGCCGCGGCAAGAATCTTCTGCAGCCGCTCGCCGCGCGGCTGTTGTGTTTCATCTTTCCGATGCGACGGCTCTTTCATGGTGTTGCGCAACCCCACTCTCTTGAGTGTAAGCGGTCACGCCAATCGTCATCGGCCCGGCACCTCAAGGGCCTCGCGCATCATCTCCTCTTCCGTCCGCGCGCCACGGCGAATCGCTTCGCTTTCAAGATCGAATCTCCTCAATCTCGATCCGAGCTCCTCCAGCCCGCTGATGCCATTGCTCAATAAGACGGAGTATTCATCCAACTGTTCGACGCTCATCCGTCGCATATCCGGCGTATGCGAACCCTGTTCTCTAAATCGCGTTTCAAACGCTTCCAGAGCGCGGTTCTCTTCCAGCCAGTGCTGAACGACCTCTGTCAGCCGGTCGTGCTGTACGTCCAGCCGCGAGTACATCTCCGCTTCCGGACGCGGCAAAAGGCCCACCAACTGGCTCTCTTTCGCTGTGGCCCAGGCCGCATTCGACGGCAGGACCTGCGGCGGAACGTGCCGGTTTGCGGCCGGGTCATCGGTCGAATAAGGAATATAGTCCAGCTTCAGCCTGCCTCCGCTGTCGCGCATTCGATTGACCGCATCCCGCAGCGCCAGCAGACGGGACGTCCGTGCCTGTCCGTTCTCAATGTCGCCCGCGATGGCGGCGTGATTCTTCTCAGCCTCTGCATTCAGGTCCTCTTCCAGCTGATGCCGCTGGTGCAGGTGATGCATCCATTCCACGGTCTGCTCCAGCCCGATCGCAATCAGCAGCCCCAAAGCAATCGTGCCCAGATGAATCCAGAAATCCCGCCACGTATGGATACCGCCTTGCGGCGGGTGCACGTCGATCATTTCGTTCTCTTTCTTGCCCTCATCGGCTTCCGTTGGCTGGATTAAAGCCTCAGGCGCCGCCGTGGGCCCGGACGTTAGAGCAGAGGAAGTCATATCTCCGGTTCCAGACTCCGCGGTTACCGGAATGGATTCACTGTCATGCATTTTGATTTAAGAGATTTCGCCGCCAGTGTACAGTCTCCAGGCTCGGCAGCGTTGCGACGCGGCCCCGGCCTACTGCGGCATATTCGCCTTCAGAATCGCGTTGCGCAACTCGTCCTCGCTTTGCCCGCCTCGCAGCACATAGTTGTGCGGAGCATCGATGTCGATCATGGGGCCTGCTGCGGTGCGGTTGCGACGGAACGAAGGCTCGCCTCCTTCAGCCCTCCCGGGATGTAAATCCCGGCCCCTGTCTCGGCCTGGAGAGTAATGATCCCCGCGCGGGCCATGTATGGCACCATCCCCTCCCGCGTGGAAGCGCCGTGGGCAACCGCGTCGCAGGCGCCCTGCCAATACGCGTCGCGCAGCAGAACGGCCGACAGGGTGGCCGCGTCTTGCGATAGAGCCTGTATAAGCAGGTCGCGGTCTGCCGGGGAGAGATGGAGCGTCGTCCCAGGATCGAGACTTACGCCCAGGCGCATCCCGACCCCGCCTAAATCCACCCCGGAAGCCGCGTAACGCTTCATTGCCTCACTGTCTTGCGCAGCCTCCGAATCGAGCCGCTGATAGATCCTGGCAAGCTTATCGGACAACAATGCGGCGGTGCCGTTGGTCTGTGCCAGAGGCCATGCGGCCCATTCGGGTACAGTGCGGGGCGCCAAGGACTCCGCGAACGGCAGGGTGACGTCGATGGCGCCATCGCGCGGAGCAGCGTTCCGGAGCGCCGCGACAGAGTTTTGGTCCCAGGCGAGCCGGGCGATCTGAATCTTCCGGTCCCGGTCGAAGATGGGCAGATCATCCTCCGATTCGGCGCGCAACTGCCGGATAAGATCGCTGCGCTGCTGGCGGTGATGGAGATATTCGACGGACTGCTCTAGGCCGATGGCGATGAGTATGCCGGCGACGACGATTGCCAGATGAAGAAGGATGTCGCGCCAGGAGTGAATGGATTCGTGCGGCGCGTGGATGTCGATCATTTCGTTCTCTTTCTCTGTCTGGACATGGTTTTCGCTCTCTGCGGCGATGGCAGGATCGCCATCACTCTGCTCCGCGCTTATAACTGCAGGCGCATCCGTTGTAATCTCGGCGTGGCCTTCTCGCTCCCCTGATCTTTCTGTGGCAGTGTTGTCATCTGCGGCCATTCGTCCCTACCTTCGGTGCAGCCTTGTCGCGTGCCGCGTCCTCCGCATCCAGCTCCCGCGCGATCCTGGCAAAGTCATCCGCGCCGGTAGCTTGAGCCGCATCATACGTGCGTTGTCTCGAGCCCGCATCGTACAGCCCCAGAATCACTGCATTGTTGTTTCCATACACCAGCCGGAGTCCTGCCTTCGCGCCTCGCACCGCCGCAAAGCTCTGCATCACCAGCACATCGTATTGCTTCAGCTCCGCGCCGCTCAATCTTTTCAGTACCGGCGTCGTCGGTGTTGCTGTGTCCGCGAACTGTGCTTCGAACGCCCTCTGCCGGGTAGTCGCGTCACGGGTTGAGGTAAAAAGCTCTTCATAGTGCGCAATCTGCACGTGATACAGCAAGGAGTAGGCGTGCGCCTCATTGTCCGGCAATAGGGCCAGCCGGTCGTCGGCATTGGCCGTGTCCCACACAGAGGTCACAAGAGACCCTGGACTACCGGTCGTGATTACGCCTTCCTGCAGCCGCGGGCGATAGCGCAGTTGCCGGTAGGGCAGGTCCGCCTTGCCCCCGGTCGCCAGCATCTTCCCGATGTCCCGGTGCAGCCCTAGTAGCCACTTCATCAGGTCATCGAAGCCGGAAAAGTTAGCCTCCGCCCTATCCTTATTGATCCTGCACTCCCTCAGAAGCGACGCCTCCAATTGGTGCCGCTGATGCAGATGGTGAAGGTACTCCACGCCCTGCTCCAGGCCGAGCGCGATCAACAGCCCAAGAGCGATGGTACCCAGATGTATCCAGAAGTCCTTCCACGTATGCAGTCCGCCGTGCGGGGCATGAACGTCGATCATCTCGTTCTCTTCCTCTGTATCGTTTTCGTGCTGCTCTGACGCCGCGAAAACGCACGCTTCGCCCTCATCTTGAATCCTCTGTCCGGCGCCAATAAGGGGCGTGCCCGCCTCAGCTTCGGCGGACGCGTCACTACCTTCTGAAATCATGCTCACCGGGATGGATTCAGCCTCTTGCATAGGCACAGCAACGCCGCGTCATCGCACGAAGCGACGCGCGGCGTCCCCACTTCCACTCAAATCACTCAGCTGCGTTACTTCGAAGCCGCCAGCTGCTCCACATATTTGCCGACAACAGGCACCTTGTAGAGCTGCCCATTGGCTGCCTTGATGATGCACATGATCCAGAAGACGAATAGTGTCAAATCGCCCAGTATCCCAACGATCCATCCCAGTATCGGGATAATCAAAATGAAGCTGAAGCAGATCGCGACCACATACAGCCCAAGGCACTGAAACGCATTGAAGCGCACAAACGGCCGGTTCTTGTATGGATCGAGGATTAGGAACAACACAGCCGGAATAAAAGTTAGATATGCGATCGCGCCGGCAGCGCTGTCTGACAGTCCGCTGTTGGCTGCTGCTGTGGGAGGCGGTAGAGGTACGGAGGGGACTGCCTGGGTTTCATCCATCGGGAACATCTCCTGGAGACGTGCAAAGAGGGGATCGACTTCTCTGCGCTGGAATAGGGGGCCCGTGGGGAGAAAAACAATATACTCCGATCCGCGGATTCCCGGCATGAAAATTGACGTGGGTACCCCATCCAAGCCCTGATTGGGTGGGATAGGGCCGCGTTATACTGCCCGAAAGGAGCGCTCCCATGGCCCAGGTCCACATCTCCGACGAACTGGACGCCGAACTCGAACGCATCGCCGGTCAGCTTGGTTGCGCTAAGAATGAATTTGTCGAGGACGCCATCACCCTGCGCATCGGTGAACATCGCGCCGCCTCGGATTCGCACCTCACCGAGGAAGAGATCGCCAAGTTGAGACGCGGATTGGACCAACTCAATCGGGGCGAAATTGTCTCGGGAGAGGTGATCGAGGCCAAGTTTGCGGCCTGGCGTAAGCGGCGGGCCGCGCGTTGAAATTCTGCTCTTCATCCGCCTATGCAGACTTCGATCTGGACGAGATTCTTGCCTATCTGGATGGGTTGCCGGACGAGCCGGCCAACCGGATCCTCGATTCGATTGAAGAGACATTGCAAAGCATCGCCAAGCAGCCCTATCTCGGCGCAGCACACAGCGAACTCACCCGGCTCCTCGGCGAAGAGGTGCGCAGCCGCCTCGTTTCGCCCTATCGCATCTTCTACCGCGTCGGCCGCTCTGGCCCCGAGATCATCTCCATCCTGCACAGCGCTCGCGATCAGCCGAACCTCCTGGCCTCCCGGTTCACGCAATAAGACGGTTTTCCCACAATCTCGGGTCGCACTTCCCCATTGCCCCGCCTCCCAAATCCTGCAATACTTAAACGTGCCCCAGTCGCGTGGCCAATCAAAAAAAATAAATAGTTGGAGGCGGAGATGTCAGCGAAATACATCTTTGTGACGGGCGGTGTTGTGTCTTCCCTCGGCAAGGGTCTTGCCGCGGCCTCCATCGGCTGCCTGCTGGAGGCGCGCGGCCTGCACGTCAACCTGATGAAGTTCGACCCCTACCTCAACGTCGACCCCGGCACCATGTCGCCCTTCCAGCACGGCGAGGTCTTCGTCACCGACGACGGCGCGGAAACTGACCTCGACCTCGGCCACTACGAGCGCTTCACCCACGCCCGCCTCACGCGCGACAACAACCTCACCACCGGCCGCATCTACGAGCAGATCATCACCAAGGAGCGTCGCGGCGATTACCTGGGCAAAACCGTCCAGGTCATCCCTCACGTCACCAACGAGATCAAGAACGCCATGCGCAAAGTCGCGCAGGACACCGACATCGCCATCGTCGAGATCGGTGGCACCGTCGGCGACATCGAATCGCTGCCCTTCCTCGAAGCCATCCGCCAGATGCGCCAGGACCTTGGCCGCGACAACACTCTCTTCGTCCACGTCACCCTCATACCCTGGATCGCCGCCGCGCAGGAACTGAAGACCAAGCCTACCCAGCACTCCGTCAAGGAAATGCTCTCCATCGGAATCCAGCCCGACATTTTGCTCTGCCGCTCCGACCGCGCCGTCCCGCGCGACATGCGAAACAAAATAGCGCTGTTTTGCAACGTCGAAGAGCGCGCCGTCATCGCCGCGCGCGATGTCGACTCGATCTACGAAGTCCCGCTCAACTTCGCCAACGAAGGCGTCGACACGCTCGCGCTCGATCACCTCCGCCTCGACGCAAAGCCCGCCGACCTTGCCCTCTGGCAGGAGATCGTCCGCCGCGCCTACCATCCTGCCGACGAAGTCTCCATCGGCATCGTCGGTAAATATGTCGAGTACGAGGACAGCTACAAGTCGCTCAAGGAGGCTCTTGTCCACGGCGCGCTCGCCCACAACCTCAAGCTGCGCGTCACCTGGATTGAAGCCGAAGGCCTCGAAACTCGCGAGGAGGCGGATGGCGACACGCCCGGCAAGCCCAACCGCGACTACGAATCCCAGCTCGCCGGCTTCGACGGCATCCTCGTTCCCGGAGGCTTCGGCAAGCGCGGCATCGAGGGCATGCTCAACGCCATCCGCTACGCACGCGAAAACAACATCCCCTACTTCGGCATCTGCCTGGGCATGCAGACCGCCTGCATCGAGTACGCGCGCAACGTCGCCGGCCTCGCCGGCGCCAACTCTGGCGAGTTCGATCCCGCTACGCCGCACCGCATCATTTACAAGCTCCGCGAACTAACCGGCGTCGAAGAGATGGGCGGGACCATGCGCCTCGGCGCGTGGACGTGCAAGCTCGAGCTTGGCTCACTGGCCGCGAAGGCCTACGGGACGACGGAAATCTCCGAACGCCACCGCCATCGTTACGAATTCAACCGCGAATACGAGCCTGTGCTCACCGGCGCGGGGCTGCGCCTCACCGGCACCACGCCCGACTCCACCTACGTCGAGATCGTCGAGATCCCCACGCACCCCTTCTTCCTCGCCTGCCAGTTCCACCCTGAATTCAAGTCCAAGCCGCTGGAGCCGCACCCGCTCTTCCGCGACTTCATCGGCGCCAGCTACAAGAACCGCGGCCTCGCAAAGAAGAACGATGAATATGCGCAGGCCCGTGCTTTGGTCGAAGCCGAAGTAAAGGCCTAAGGCTTTACCCCATCGGGAAGCAAGTAGTGGAATCCCAGGAAGAAACGGCCAAACAAACGGTGTTTCCGACGGAGCTTATGAGCCGCACGCCCCGCAGGGTGCGGATGACAGGCACAGGATGGTTCTATGCGCTAGTAAGCGGCGTTCTTTCTCTGCTCGCTGCGTATTTCTCGGTCAAGATCGTGCGGAGTGGCGGTTCGATCTCCTCCACATTGTGGATACTGCTCTGCTTTCCAGGGTTAATGGGGTTCATGAGCTTTTCATTTATTCGGCGGTTTCCTTTGCAACGTTGTGTCGCCATAAATGGGCTTCCTGCATGGGCATCGATTTGCACGCCCGAGCAGATGGGACCAAGTAAGGGCCCGCACGGGGAAAGCTACACCTTCAGAAGCGCGGACGGTGAAATGCAGTACGGAAGATGCCTGATGGACGTAGGGCTCAGGTCGGGGGCAACAATTTGCGTACTTTACTTGCCAAACAAGCCTGAGATCAGCCACATTTACCCACTCGATTTCTTTGAAATCGTGCAATAGTCTCCGGCAATTCTCACCGAAGGCATAGCCGCCGCTCAGCCTGCGAAGCGCGACTCCGACAGATCGAGTTCGCGTTCCAACCGCCGCTGCACGTCGTCTCCGATGGTGCCCTCATTACGCAGGCGAAGCAGTACCGCGCGCTCACGCCGGATGGTCTTCAGATACATCTGCTGGCGTTTGCGGAAGACCTCGGGATCGGTCTGCGACGCCTCTCCTCCGTCGCTGGAGAGCGCTTCCAGCCGGTCGCGGTAGCGGTCCAGCAGGTCCTCATAGCCATGCCGGTCGGAGGACGTCCTGGCCCGCACCTCCTCGCTTTCAAGATGACGGATCACGTCTTCCAGAACCGTCCGCCGCGCGAGCACCTCTTCATCGCAGCCGGGCGCATGACCGTCCAGCTTAAGCGCCCGGACCAGCGGAGCAAGCGTAAGTCCCTGAAGCACGACCGTCACGAAAATCGTAGAAAAGGTGAGGAACAGGATCAGGTCGCGCTGCGCGAAGCGGCTGCCATCGCCGAGCGTGGTAGGCAGGCTGATGGCGGCGGCAAGAGCGACCACGCCGCGCATCCCGGTCCAGCCCACCAGAAAAATCTCGCGATGGTTTAGCAGCGGACGCGGCTGGCGCATCACGTACTTGCGCACAAGACGCGCCAGCAGCGCACTGAGAAACATCCAGACAAGCCGAAGCGCGATCAACACCACGGCGAATACGAAGCCGTACTCGATCAGCGTCCAGTGGCTGTACTGCGAAATGGCGGCGAGAACATACGGCAGTTGCAGCCCGATCAGCACGAACACCAGGCCATTGAGGATGAAGTTGAGAGCGGCCCAGGTGCCCGTCACCTGCAGCCGTGCCGTGGGCGAAAGAAAGGTCGCACTATAGCGGCTCAGATACAGACCGCATGCCACCACGGCAAGCACTCCGGAGGCATGCGCTTCCTCCGCGGCCAGATACGCGGCGTACGGCACAATCAGCGACACCGCCATTTCGATCGCGCCATCTTCGATAAATCGCTCCAGCCATCGCGCGATCCCTGCAATCAGCAACCCAATCCCGATTCCCCCGCCGATGAGCCACAGAAAGCGCAGCGTTCCGGCCCCGGCGCCCGGAGCCTGGCCACGAAGCAGGACGCCCAACCCGAACTCAAGCGCCAGCAGGCCGGTAGCATCGTTGATCAGCGATTCGCCTTCCAGAATGTCCACGATGTGCTGCGGCAGGCCGATGCGAGATGCGAGAGCAGACGCGGCAATGGCATCTGTCGTGGAAACCACCGCGCCCAGCACAAGGCCCGTCTTCCAGTCGAGCGCGGTGATGAAGTGATCGGAGAATTCGGCGATGCCGATAACGGTGAAGGCCACCAGCCCGAAGGCCAGCATCGCAATGTAGACAAAGTTGCGGCGGAACTCGCGCCAGTTGGTTTGCCAGGCGGCGGCATAGAGGAGCGGCGGAAGAAAGATCAGGAAGATCAGGTTCGGCGCCAGCGGAATGCGCGGGACACGCGGCACGAACGCGATCGCCACTCCGGCAAGCGTCAGCAGGATGGGGTACGGGACATGGATCCGCTGCGCAATGGCCGCGAAGACCGCGACCAGGAACAGCAGAAACAGCACGATAACCTGGACCGTTTCTAGATGAGCGGCCATGAGGAAGCCAGTTTAACTTGGCCGGCACGCTCGTGTCGCAGCCGACAGAACGCGCTGCATCCGTGCATCCAGATTCCATGTCGTCAGCCCACGCTCGTCTGCGTAGAACTCGCGCGCTGCACCCAC
>DATNAU010000216.1:0-2499 GCA_035572415.1 Acidobacteriaceae bacterium | reverse complement strand
CGATTTTGCAAAGTATTGAAATCAAAGGGCTAAGGCTTTGGATTAGCTGTAAAATCTTCCAAAGATTGGACTTAGCTGAGAAATCGAAGGCCCGGCGCGAGCCGGGCTGAGCTTTTCCCCTTAAGTTCATTTTATCGTGCGTGTCAAGAGATCCGGGGTTTGAGGGTGGGGTCCGGGGGGCGAACTCGCCAGGCTCGCGCGCCGGAACGGCAGGCCTGCGGCAATCAACAACGCCACGTAGACACCATGCCCGAAGGTGCGGGTGAGTTGGCAATACGTCCCTAACAGTCAGCGAGCGCATTGTCCTGATATTGCCAATCGAGAGAGTCCCTTTTGATTTCGGAATTTGACGGTAATGGTCCCCTGGCGAGCGCACCAATGCGAGACATGCGCCAAGGATCTGTCCCGATAATCTTTACGTTCGGCCATCGGCCGGGTATAGAATTCCCGCACCCCACCGGCCCAGCACTTTCTCCAACTCCGCAAAACCAGGAGCTACACCTTGCGAGTGCTCGTCCTCTGTTTCTTCGCTTTCCTCGTCGCGCTGAGCGACGCACAAACCAGCAGGCCTGCTCCCAGACACACGAGCCCTCCTGCAACGGCATCCGCACCGGCCAAACCATCCTCGGCTGCCGCAGCGCACTTCACTGCCGCCGGTCTCAACGACGAGGATGACCTTGTCCGCATCTACACGGGCGACTTCCAGTCGGTCCAAATGGACCGCGGCGGCATGCCGTTCATGATGATCCTCTCCGGTTACATGACCGACTTCGGCAATGAGTGCAAGCAGTTCCTTCCGTCGAACAAGGTCGAGATCACGCAGCAGGTCTGCAACGATGCATCTGTCTCGCCGCCCTACAGTCCCGATGGCGTCCACGATATCTACGGCAATCCGATTCGGACCAGCGGTTGCAGCGGCTACCACACCGAAGGCACCGGGGTGTACGCCGATCCTCGGCTGTACGCTGCCGTGCAGAACGTTTCCGCGCAAGCCCAGGCGCACCTGGTGCAAAACATGCTGGGCGTCCAGACCGGGAAAAATGGCCGCGCGGCGAACCCTTTTACTATCGGTAGTCAGATGACCGATCAGATCGTGGCGGTGCGCGGCGAACCCAAAGCGCTGATCAGCGCGAACGGCTGCGGCAGCGCGGGCCTCAAGAACTTCCAGGCCAACCTGATTCGCTTCGCAAACGGCGAGACACCGGTCAAGTACGGCGGTGCCATCGCCCCGGCGCCGGTTGCATCAGCCGGCGGTCCGTCGAAGGATGCCGACTACACCCGCCTTGTGGATGACCTCGTCACAGACAACGCCCGTGGATGGCTGATGAATCGCTACCAGCCCGGCAGCATCACCGACCCCATCGTCTCCCATGATCCGGAAGGTTTGCCAGTGCGCATCATGGCTCGCTATAGCTATTCCGGGGGGCAGGGCAGGCAAAGCGGACGCGTCACGGTCTCCTTCAAAGACGGAACACCGGACTGCCTCTACTTCTCCGACGCGCCTGATACCTGCCGCGCAGCGAGTCAGCGGGTCATCTCCGCTTACCAGAGGAATGCTTACGCGAAGACAAAGTAGAGCCGTGGCTGACGCTGGACGAGAGCGATGCAGTTGAGGGTTCGTGGCTCTCGGCGCTATGGGTCAATCGACTGCTTCGCTCTCGGTGAATAGCAGATTTCGATGGGACTATTTCTGTACAGAGTCATTGGCAGCGGCGCGAGCGGCTCCCTGCAATGCCCCTCGCCGTCCGGGAGCGTTGACCAGCGCAGTCTCGAATGCCCTGGATGCTGCAGCGAAGTTGCCCTGTTCGAGCAGAAGATCTCCGAGTTGTTCGCGGGCGGGAATAATCGGTCCGGGAGTGACAGGGAGTTTCTCGATTCCGTCCTCGTCGTCAGCTGTGCTGCGGAGGACAGCAGTCGCTTCGTCGGATCGCCCCTCGGCCTGGGCCGACCAAGCGAGCACTTCGCGGGTCATGATGTTGACCTGGGTTGCCCAATAAGCGGTTCCCGATGCACGAAGCCTATCTTCTATCTGGCGCAGCGCCTCGGCCTGCTTGCGAGCCTCTTTGGGATGGCCGTCGCGGGCGAATCCGAGTCCACGCGCCCACACGGCGGTTGCAAAAATCTGCGGCAGAGCTGAGGCAGGCGGCAAGGAAATATTCTCCGCCTCGCGCCACTGGCGCCGTTCGACGATGTAGCGGATGGGCATCACAGTTGCGGCGTAGCCTGACTTGAAGTCGCTCAGGTCCAGAGTTTGCAGTGTGCCTATTTGCAGTGTGCTTAGCTGCTGGATGATCTGGGCCGCCTCCTGGTCGCGTCCGCTTTGCAGGTAGGCATAGACGAGGTAATCCATGGCGTGCAGTTCTTCGCCAAGATCCCCCTGCTGGTGGGCTGCGCTCCTCGCCGCCAGGTTTGAAGCAATGGAGTCATCCCACAATCCCAGCCGCGTGAAGATGTGCGAAGGCATGTGCAGGGCGTGCGGCGCAGAAGGAGCAATCTTGG
>DATNAU010000215.1:0-18539 GCA_035572415.1 Acidobacteriaceae bacterium | reverse complement strand
GCCATCTACGGCCCCGAAGGCGTCCGCTTCTACACCCGCCTCAAGACCATCACCGCGCGCTGGCCCACCGGCATCCGCGCCGGCGTCGACACCTCCATGCCCACCCTGGGGTAGTGGTCAGCAGCCGCTCAGTTTCCGGATAGCCGACCATCCACCCACGGGCGACTGAGGAATGACCTCTTTCGTCAGGGATGATTCACCATCAGTAGGTGATAACCGGCCTTATCCATACTCAGGCTTCCGAGTTCGCGCAAAGTGACCTTGCGAATGGTTTGACCGTTACGGATCACAAGGATTCGCCATTGCTGAAGCGGATCGCTCTCGCCCCCGATCTTGATCTCGTCAAACAGGTAGACACCACAAGACCTCCGATACGACGGCACGCTAAACATCACCCTTCCATCACCGCGCCTGGATTTCAGAGGCCGTTCCCGTCTCTACCCGAAGCACATACTGGTCAGGCGTAGTGGAAACGATTCGGACGCGATCCTCGGAAGGAGGGACTGGGGGCTGCAAACGATAAGCGCAGCCGTCCACAAGTAGAAGCGATGCAATTAATCCAGCGAATCGGAAACTAACTCTTGACCGCAGCACCGCCTCATTCTATCTCTGCTGCGTGCCAGACGATTGACCGGCTAACCGGAAACTGACAGTCCGGCAACCGCACCCTACGCATCCACCATCGGTGCGCCCGGGCACGACTCCGGCGACCCGGGCCAGTCCGACCCGCGATACTTCCCCAGCATGCGCCCAAGCAACAGCACCACAGGAAAAACGATCTTCTGCACCGCCGGCGGCGGCACCCGAATCGACTGCGTCGCGCGATGTCGCCACAGCACGTGCGCCAGGTAAAAGATCGGCAGCCTGCCCGTCGCGCTGGAGTTGAGCACCGCAAACATCCCCTGCAGAAAGCGGTCCAGGTCCGCTGCCGGCGCCGCCTGCCCGCTCATCTCCAGCACATCGTCACCCGCGTTCCACCAGCGATGAGTAACTCCCGCGGGAAAGGTAGCCGTTCCACCCGTTGTCACCACGATGTTCTCCGCTCCCGCCTGAGCGCCGCACGTCCCGGCCTTCACAACCATGTCTTCGTGCTCCCGGAAGTGAATGTGAAGCGGAGGCCCGCTCGTGCCCGGCGGCAGCGAGCCCTCAAGCATCAGCACCATCTGCCCCTGCGCATCGCGCATGCGCCGTATCCGCAGAATCTCTCCGTTATGCCGGTTCTCCAGCGTCAACCAGTTGTCCACGTTCGCTCTCGCTTTCGTCCCTTGCGAAACCCGCAACTTACTTCGCCGCCGCCTTCTGCGCCGCGATCCACGCGTTCGTCCGCGCATCCAGCAGGTCCAGCGGAATCGACCCTGACGAAAGCATCTGATCATGGAACGCGCGCAGGTCGAACTTCGGCCCGAGCTCTTTCCGCGCGCGCTCGCGCAGTTCGCGGAACTTCAGCTGCCCGATCTTGTACGACAAACACTGCCCCGGCCACGCAATATAGCGGTCTGTCTCCGCTTGGATGTTGGGTTCGTCTTCGTTCGAGTTCTCGCGGAAGAACGTCACCACCTGGTCGCGTGTCCAGCCCTGCGAGTGAATGCCGGTATCGACCACCAGCCGCACCGCGCGGAACAGCTCGCTCGAAAGCCGCCCATAGTCCGACGCGGGGTCCTGATAAAAGCCAATGTCCTTGCCCAGCTGCTCGGCGTACAGACCCCAGCCTTCGGTGTACGCGTTGGTGCTCAGGCCGGACCCGCCATGCAGCCGAAACTGCGGCAGTCCCTTCAACTGCTGCTGCACGGAGAGCTGCATGTGATGCCCGGGAATGCCTTCGTGATACGCAATCGCCTCGTCGTCAATCAGCGTGCGATGCGCGAAGTCCGACGTCGCAACCGACACGCGCCCCGGCCGTTTGCAGTCCGGCGTGCCCGTCTGGTAGTGCGTGGCCGCGCCCGTCTGGTACGACGGAATCGCTTCCACTGTCACAGGGCATTCGGGCAGCACCGTGAAAAGCTCAGGCAGCTTCGGCCGCATCTGGTCGATGTAGTGCCGGAAATCGTCCAGTATCTGTTCGGAAGAAGTCGGAATGTGTTTCGGATCGCTGCGCAGCGCCTGCTGAAAACTCGCAAAGTCCTTGTAGCCCGCCCGATGCGCAACGTCGGTCATCTCCGCGCGGATGCGCTTGATCTCATCGAGGCCAAGCTGATGAATCTCCGCGGGCGTCATGTTCGTCGTCGTCATCTCGCGCACCGCAACCTCATAGCGATGCTTGCCGTCCGGCAGCGAGTCGACGCCGATCTTCAATCGCCCATGCGGCGCATACTCCTTCGTGATGAAGTCCGCGAACTGGACGTACGCAGGCGAGACCTCCATATCCACCGCCTCCTGAATCTCGCGCGTGATGCGCTGCCGGTCCGCATCGGAGAACGACGCGGGAATCTTCGCGATCGCCTTCAGGAATGGCTTCGACTTCGCCACATCGTTCGCCTGCACCGCGACCTTTTCGCAGAGAAACTTCGGCGGCATCAGCTGATCGCGCACTCCCAGCCGCAGCAGGTCTTCGTTCTCCTTCAGCACCCGCGGGATCTGGTGCAGCCGCGCAATGTAATCGTCGTAATGCTTCACCGTGCCGAGCGGCACCGCATTCGGAAGATCGGCGAGCGAAGTGTGGATGCCGTTCTGCTGGTTGACGCTCATCTCCCAGTTCTTCAGGCCATAGTCCTCAATGCGCTGCCGCAGTCCCCGCTCCATCAGCGTATGCGAGAGCTGGTCCTGGTCTCCGAATCCGGCGGTATCGATCGCCGTGAGCCGCGCAAGGTATGCTTTGTCCTGTTCGTTCACCGCGGCAAAGTGCGCAGCGGTGTAGTCGCCCAGCCGATCGTTATACCGATAGTCGCCAACCGATGTGGCCCGCTGCGGGCTGTCGCGCAGCCCCGTCTGGTAGATCTCCTCGAACAGTGCGTTCTGCGCCGTCAGGCGCGCAGAGGTCGTGGAAGTTTGACCACACAAAGGAAGGGCGGCGCAGATCACTGCGCACAGCAGGATGGGTTGGCGCATGGCGAAGTGTAGCAGAGGCAGCCACGCAGAACGGTAGAGCAGGGTCTCCTATCTTTTCGCAGCCTGATCGCGAAAGGTGGGCTGCCTCTGAGGCTTTTCGGAGTAGCAGCACGCTTTAGCACGCGGTACAAGAGGATCAATATCAAGTCGGCTTCAGCCGCGGGCGCCTTCTTAGCCGCTCCCGCTGCCGCGCGGCCCATCCTTTCGCCGCCTCATCGCGAAAGGGCGGGGTTGCCTCTGAGATAGGCCGGGACTTCAGTCCCGGCATTACCGGCCGCAAAGAGGACATGGGCTTCAGCCCCCGGGAGCCCTCCATCGCCAACGCCGGGTGCCCCATCCAAGCTCCGCTTGGGTGGGATCGCGCCACGAACGATTCAACCCCGTCATTCTGGCGCCCAGCGCCACGATCCCTGCATCTGCCGCGCCCCGCGCACCCTGCTCGAACCCCGCCCTCGAACCTTCAGCCCTACAGCGAATACCGCTCGCTCTCCACACGCGCCTGTCCCAGCGCAACCAGCGTGCTGAGGATCTCCGTCACCCGCGTGCGGCTGGCTGGCCGGAAGCCGGATGCGATCTGCTGCGGCGTCTGCGCGGAGGCCGCGCGCAGCGCCTCCTTGATGGCGCGCACCTGCTCCGGCAGCGTGGCCGGCCAGGGTTGTTTCTTGCGAGCGGCGGCCGGCGCAGCCTCTTCGACAAATCCTTCCAGAGTCCGTGGAACAGCGACTGCTTCCGGCGCCTGGAACTCCGGCCGCAGCCAGCGAATAACGCCGGAGGCCTCTTCCGCGCGGCGCGCCGCATTCAGCCCCACGATGCGCCCCAGCAGCTCGTCGCCCGCCAGCGTCTCCGGCCAGCCATAAGCAGCAAAGACGGCGCGGTCCAGCTCGTCATGCAGCTCGCGCAGAATGCCGATCAGCCCCGCCTCGTACAACTCGCGGTCGTGCGGAGTCAGCTCTTCATTCGCGCGCAGCTTCTCCAGCACGTTGTACATCTCCGTCAGCGTCTGCGCCGGATGCAGTTGCTGCTGCCGCTTGCGATGCGCGTCCAGGCGCTCGGCAATCTCGCGGATGGCCTGCCTCTCCGCCTCGGTCGCATCGGGAAAGGGGAAGGGATCGAAGCAGCGGGTCTTGTTGTAGCGCGGACGATCTTCCAGCGTGCCGCCGGCCGCCAGCGCCCACGTGACATGAACATTGCTAGAGAGGACGCCAAGGAAAAACGGATCCGAAAGCCCGATTGCCACAACCATGTTGTCCGGACGCAGGCCAGCAGGCAACAGCACGAAACAACGATGCTTCGCGGTTTCGACGGTCGCAATATACCTTGGTAACCCTCTGAGAAAAGCCCGCAGTTCCGTGTGTTGCCGTCCGAACTGCCACCAAAATTCACGTCGTGACGGCTCGTTGTTCTGATCCCTCTCGGGTTTCACGTGATCGCGGACCCATTGATAGACCTCGGGAAAACGCGTTCGGACATCAACTTCGCTGAGTCCGTGCAGGTCGATAACCAAGAGATCGCGTGAACGACCAGTAATGTCTTTGCCATTGAGATAGGGCAGGATGTGCTCTTCGATCCCCGGCACGGAACCGAGGCCGAGCTGCCGCGCTTGATCGCGCGTGACCATGAACCCGGCACCGTGGAGAGCAACTCCTCTGCTCGCTAAGCCATCATTCGCTCTCAGCGGCAAAGCGCCCATTACGTCCACCCCGATTCTCAGATCGGCAAAGATCTTTCCGGTCTGCTCCGACAGCTCCACCTCGGTGCCTTCGGTCTGCGTGTCGCCCTCGCGCACCACGCGGTAGAGATGGCCTTCCTGCTCGCCGCGCGCTGCAACCGTCATCGCGATGCGCACCGCCGCCGCCCGCGAGATGGGCTGGTTGGAGAACTCCGCTTCGACCTGCGGCGCGGCCTTTACCCACGGATGGTCGGGGATGGCGAAGAGCAGTGAGAGGGGGTGCTTGGTCGCATTCAGGTTCTGCGCCACCACCTTGCGGTTGAAGACCTGCGGCAGCGAGTTCGTCGTGATAAACCCGAAGCGCCTGACTTTACCTGCGCGGGCCAGCTCCGCCGCGCGCTGCCACCAATACATCACGAAGTCCGCCGAATCCGGCACCTCGGTGTAGACCTTGCGCAGCGCGTCCACATAACCGCCCTCCTGCTCCGCGCGGATGTCCTTGCCGCCGATGAACGGCGGATTGCCGATGATGAACTCCGCCGCCGGCCACTCCGCCTCCTTCGCTCCCTGGAACTCGAACATCTGCCGCCGCGCCGTCTCGTCCGGCACCTCGCGCCCCGTAATGGGGTTCAGCTTCACAGTGCGGCCGTCCCACTCCGTCACCGGCTCGCCCTTCTCGTCCACGGCAGGAACCTTGCGCTGCCACGTCATCAGCGCGTCCCGGCACTGGATGTTGTGGAAGTTGGAGATCACAGGGATGGGCGGCTGTGAGTCGCCGCGCGTGCGGAAATGCCATTGCAGATAGCCGATCCACAGCACCAGGTCCGCAACCGAAGTCGCGCGCGGGTTGATGTCGATGCCAAGCAGTTGGTGTGGGTTCACCGTCAGTCCGGTGTGCTCCAGCGCCTGCTGCTTCTCGCCCAGCGTGGCCAGGGATTCGAGGATCTCGCCCTCCAGCCGCTTCAGATGTTCCAGCGCGACGTAGAGGAAGTTGCCGGAGCCGCAGGCCGGGTCGAGCACGCGCGTCTCGCAGAGCCGGCGATGCAAGTCGCGCAGCAGGTCGATGGCGTCGGGAACGTGCCCGCCGGCCACCAGCTCCGAGACCGCCGCGATCACGTCGGCCCAGTCCGCGCGCAGCGGCTCCACGATGGTGGGGATCACCAGGCGCTCCACGTAGGCGCGCGGAGTGTAGTGCGCGCCCAGCTGGTGCCGCTCGTCCGCGTCGAGGGCGCGTTCCAGCAGCGTGCCGAAGATGGCCGGTTCCACCTGCGCCCAGTCGGAGTCCGCCGCGTCGATCAGCAGCGCGAGCTGGTTGCCTGTGAGCGGCAGCGCCTCGGTGGACTCGAACAGCCCGCCGTTGAACTTCAGCACATGCGCGCGCAGGATGGGCGAAAAGCCGCCCGCATTCATGGTGTCCCACAGCGACTTCGCCATCTCCGGAAAGACCGAGACCCGGTCCGTATCGCGCAGGTCGCACAGCAGGTTGTCCCAGCTCTTCTCCGGCAGCAGCTTCACGTCCTCGGCAAACGAGGTGAAGATGCAGCGCGTCAGGAACTCGGCAACCTGCTTGGCGGGATAGGTCTGCTCCAGCGTGCGGGCCAGTACCGCCAGCTTGGCCGCCACCTCGCGCGTGACCTTGGCCGCGTGCCGCGCGGGGTTGAGCGCATGCGGATCGGTCCATACCAGCGAGAGCCGCTCGCGGATTTTGGGATTGCCGAGGTCGCCGAGCGGAATGCGGTAGGTGCGCGCGTCGGGAAACGGAAGATACGCCTTGCCGGTCAGCGAGAAGTCGGCGAAAAGTTCGATCGAGTGTCCGACATCTACCGTGACGAGGAACGGCGGCCAGCCTTCCATGGCCGGCAGCGCCTTCGCATACCGCTCCGCCTGGTTGTAGGCGTTCAGCATCGCCTCATCCCAGCCGGACGTGCCGCGCACCGCTGTGCCGCGTCGCTGCCGCGCGGCGCGAGCGGGCGGAGGAATGAGGACCAACTCGCTGGATTCCGGACCGCTCTGAAGTTGCGGCGGGTTGCTGCCCTGCTTCGCCTCCAGAACGAAATGCGCGCGTTTGTAAAGGTCAATGCGGCCGGAGGACGTGGTGCCGTCGAGGTTATGAATGCTGACGGCCTTTTCAAACACGTAAGTGTTCAGGTGCTCCTCGGCGCGGGTCGGCTCCGGACGGGGCACGGCGAGAAAGTCGCAGAGTTCGGAGAGAAAGAGCTGATAGTTTGCCCGCTCGGCCGCCTCGGACTTTTGCCACCGGTCAATGAAACTCGACTCTGCAGGGATCACATCAGCATCGTTTCATAGATGGCGGGTGCCCCATCCAAGCTTCGCTTGGGTGGGATCAAGCCACCAATCCCCACAGGGGGCCGCAAGCCCATCCTTCGCAACGCGAAGGGGTTGCGGTTGCGCGGGTGCTCCACCTCTCGCTCTCGAGACGTGGGATTGGACCATTGACCAGTCCCGCCGGACGCTCCTCCATCACGATGCTCCGCATTCGATAACCTCGATAGCCTCTGTTCAGGGCTGTAAAAGGGCAGGCGTTGCCTCATCTCGCCCCTCGCGCCCCGCTCAAACCTTGAACCTCGTCCCTCGAACCTCCTCTTCAACGATTTCCTCTTGCGTTCTGCACCGTTCGTGGTACATTCAGTCCCTGCCCGCCTACAGACCCACGCATGCACGCCCAGCGCTCTGCCGGCGGGGGGAAGCACGCTTACCTGCACCCTTTGTTTTGCATCCAACAGAAGTAGAGGAGTAACAGCTGTATGAAACTTGTTTCTGCCAAGGAACCCCGTCCAAAACCCGTTAAATCCTATGCAATGATGGACTCAGCCGAGATGGAGCTTACCCTCCGCGAGCTCGGCGAAAGGCCCACGCGCATCACCCAGATTCTCAACTCGCCCGAACTGCTCGCCGAGTACGCCTCCGCGGCCAGCATGATCATGGATAAAGCCGAGCGCGAACAGGCCGCCCGTGAACTCCTGACGGCCCTTCAGCACCATCCGCTCGCTGCCTGACTGACGAAACCTTTCAACTGATTCTTCTGGATTCCTGTCAAGATCTGTTGCTGCGTAAGTCCTTTGTTTTGCTGGTAACAAAGTTGGCAATTGAGTTTTCTCGGCCAGCTATAATGGAAATAGATAGAAAAAAAGCCCGGCCATCGCGCCGGGCTTTTTACTTCCCCGCCTTTGTGGACACGGGAGAGGGGTACTGGGCGAGTTCCGAATTTTGCTTTGAAGGGCGTAGCTTCAAGCGCTGCTGAAAAGGCCTTGCTTCGAAAGGGCGCGACTTTCGTCGCGCCGCTAAGGACTAAAACAAAGGGCGACTTCAGCCGCTGAGGAACGCAGAACGACCGCAGACGACGACTTTTCCGCTCCTCTTCAGGCCCCGAGGTCTTTCAAAATGACTTAGGACGGCCAGAATTTTGGCCGTAACTTGCTGATTCCGGAAATTTTGTGCGTAAACCCATTTGAAATCAATATTTTACCGGCCCATCTACCCCCGTATCTCATTGAAAGGAGATGATTTATCCGCCAAGATACCCCAAAAAAATCCTCATCGTGATCACGTATTAAGAACCGGCTGTCGCCGCCGCAGACCGCCCACCTCGTCCAGAATCCGGTCCGCCATCTCCCGCTTCGTCCCCTCGGCCAGCTCCGCCGCAGAGTCGCAGGTCACGAAGACGCCCGCGTTCCGCTCCGAGTCGAACCCCAGCCCCTCGCGCGAGACGTCATTCAGCACCACCGCATCCGCGCCCTTGGACCGCAGCTTCTCCCGCGCGCGCCCGATGTCCAGTTCCATCTCCGCCGCGAACGCGATCACCAGCGCGCCCGGGCGCCGCGAGGCGGCAGCGTCGCGCAGGATGTCCTCAGTCGGCTCCAGTTCCAGCGTCCGTCCGCCCTCGCGCCGCAGCTTCGCATCGCTCACCGATGCCGCCCGGAAGTCCGCCACTGCCGCCGCGCCGATCACCACCGTCGCGCGCGCCAGATGCCCCATCACCGCCGCGTGCATCTCCTCCGCTGTCGTCACCGGGACCAGCGCGCAGCCGGCCGGCGGAGCCAGCGCCGTCGGCGCGGATACCAGAATCACCTCAGCACCGCGCGCCCGCGCCGCCTCCGCAAGCGCATAGCCCATCTTCCCGCTGGAGCGATTGCCCATGAACCGCACCGGATCGATCGCCTCTCTCGTCCCGCCCGCCGTGACCAGCACCGTCTCACCCGCCAGGTCGAGCGTGATAGAAGGCCGCGATGCCTCCATCACAACATCCGCAATCCCGGCGATCTCCGCCAGCCGCCCCGAACCAACCATGCCGCACGCCAGATAGCCCGCGTCCGGATCGACGAAGCGCACCCCGCGCTCGCGCAGCGTCGCCACATTCGCCCGCGTCGCCGCATGGTTCCACATGTTCACATTCATCGCCGGCGCCACCACCACCGGCGCGGTCGTGGCCAGCAGCATCGTCGAAAGGAAATCGTCCGCCAGCCCATGCGCCATCTTCGCCAGGAAGTGCGCCGTCGCCGGCGCGATCACTACCACATCCGCCCACTGCGCCTCAGCGATGTGCTCAATCTCGCTGTCTGCCTGGTTGTCATTCCAAAGGCTGGTCAGCACCCTACGCCCGGTCAGCGACGAAAACGTCAGCGGCCGCACGAACCCCTCCGCTGCGCGTGTCATCGCGACGCGCACCTCGCACCCGCGCTGCTGCAGCGCGCGCACCAACTCGGCAGCCTTGTAGGCAGCCACTCCGCCGCACACACCGACCATCACCCGCGGCTTGTGGTTCGACTCGGTCATCCTTGCGCTCCTCTCCCTGCTAGGCAGGGTAGCTGTACGCATTCACCAGCTTCGACAACTCCGCACGCACCTGCGCGTGCTTCGGATCGTCGGCCAGGTTCTTCAACTCCATCGGATCGGCATGCACGTCAATCAGCATCGCGCCGTTCGCCGCGTCCTTGCCGTACTCCGCGTATCTCCATTGTTCCGTCCGGATCGCCGTCCCATGGATCGTGCGCCCGTCCTCGCTCCAGATGCTGTACGCCGGCGCATCCCACTTCGGTCCGCGCGGATCGTGCAACAAAGGAACGAGGCTCGTCCCCTCGACGTGCGACGGCGGCTCAAGGCCTGCAAGTTCGCAGACCGTCCGATAGATGTCCAGCGACTGCACCATCTTGATGCACGGCCGCCCGTTGCCCTTCGCGCCGGGCATGGAGATGATCAGCGGCACGCGCGTTCCGCCTTCAAACAGCGAACCCGCCTTCGACCACTTGCCCTTCTCGCCGAGCTGGTAACCGTGATCTGCGACGAAGACGACGAGAGTGTTGTCGCGCAGCTTCAGCCGGTCGAGTTCTGCCATTACGCGACCCAGGTTCCAGTCCGCCCACGCGATCGACGCGAGATACGCGCGGATCACCTGCTTCGCCTCGTCCGGCGAAGCGCCGCGCCCGATGAACAGGTCTGCATTGCGCGGCCGGATGGCCGCCTTCGGGAAGCCTTCCGGCACTGTCGGCCACGCCTCGAAGTCCGGCGGCAGGGTGATCTTCGCCGGGTCCCACAGATCGAAGAATCTCTGCGGCGCCGTCGGCGGGCTGTGCGGCTTGGAGAATCCGCAGCCGACGAAGAACGGCTTGTCGTCCTTCACCGCGCGGTTCAGCCATTGGATTGCGAGATCCGCGACCATGTAGTCACCCGCGCCTTCGCCGTTGCCGTCCAGCACCAGAATCTGGTCCGAGTGCGCGGCCTGGGCGTTGTCCTGCGGCAGCGGCGGCAGCACGCCATTGGGCTGCGGAATCTGCACGCGCGGAATCTCCATTTTTTTGCCGACGACCGTCGGGTGCATGTCCTCCACCGCGCCGTAGAACTCCGTCCACGCCTGCGGGTCGTCCATGCCTGCGTGAAACAGTTTGCCCGCGCGCAGCGTGGTGTAGCCGTTCTCCTTGAAGACCCGCGGCAACGTCACCCACTCCGGATGCAGGCTCACCACGCGGTCACGGTTGCCCAGCACATTCGTTTCGCGCGGAATATGGCCCGTGAACAGCGATGACCGCGACGGATTGCACAGCGGGAACTGGCAGTAATTGCGGTCAAAGCGCACGCCGCTCGCGGCCAGCGCATCGATGTTCGGGCTGTGTCCGTTGAACCGGCTGGCATAGCAGGCCAGCTCCGGACGCATGTCATCCGACATGAAGAAGAGCACATTCAACGGCTTCTTCCGTTTCGCAACCGCCGCGGATTTGCTCGCGCTCGCGGCCTTCGGCTTGGTTGCTTCCTGTGCCGCCGACGGCAGCGCCGTCGCCAGCGCCGCGCCTGCAGCCTTGGTGAGAAAGTTGCGCCGGCTGGTTGCCGTCTGCTGCTCGTTCTTCTGTTCGCTCATGCCTCTAAGTCCTCGCAATTCGTGCCTACAAGTTTATGACGCAGCGGAACCCGATGTTGGACGCAGCCGAATCCGGCGTATTGCTGGTCCGCGCGGCAACGCGATAGCGATTGCAATAGGACGCGTGACACAGGAACGATCCACCCTTCATCACCTTCGCCTGGGCACTTTCAGGGCCGCGCGGATCGCGCTGTTCGCGAGCGTCGTGCGCGGTCCCGAACCAGTCGGCGCACCATTCCCACACATTGCCCGTGATGGAGTATAGCCCGAAACCGTTCGCCGGAAACGCATCCACCGGACACGCGCCCCGCCAGCCGTCTTCGCCCGTGTCGATGCGCGGAAACTCGCCCTGCCAGATGTTACAGAGATGTTCGCCCCCCGGGGTCAGCTCATCGCCCCAGGGATACAGCTTCTGCTCCAGCCCTCCGCGCGCCGCATACTCCCACTGCGCCTCGGTCGGAAGCGACTTGCCCGCCCAAGCCGCATACGCCGCCGCGTCATTCCATGAAATATGGACGACCGGATGATTTGCCCGCTCGCTCAGGCCCGATCCCGGCCCTTCGGGATGGCGCCAGTCCGCCCCCGGCACCTTGCACCACCACGGCGCTGCGGCGACCGTGTCTTCCACCAGTTCATCGAGGCGTTCGGGCGGCAAATGCATCCAGAACACAAACGACCACTCGAATATTTCCGACTCGGTCCGATAGGCCGTCGCCTCGACAAACCTCGCGAAGTCGTGATTTGTAACCGGAAACCTATCGATCTCAAAAGGCGACAGCACTACAGGCCGCACCGGACCCTCACTGTCCAGCGGGAAAGCCCGCTCGTAGTCGGTACCCATCAGAAAAGTCCCGCCGGGCAGCGCGACGCGCGGCCGTTCAGCATCGCGAATCTGCGCGCTGCGCGCTGCCGTTGTTTCAGAGGTCGCAGCAACAGTCGCTTTAGCAGCGCGTTCCGCCGAAGGCGAGCAGCACGGCTTGGATTGGATTTCAGAGGCCACAGAAATTGGATGAGCCGCCGGCGAATTTCGGCGCGAGCCGCGCCGCTTCCTATGCGCCTGCCAGCGAGAAGTCCGTCGAATCCTGGCTGCGGCCCATCACCGGCGTCTGCTGAGCATTGTACTGGGTGGCGACCGTCTGGCTCACATGCTGTTCGGTGTAGTTGAAAATCTTCGACAGCGGTGTCGACCCGCCCTCCTGCTGCAACGCCTGCACCAGATAGTAGGTGAAGAAGCCATGCTTCAGTGTGTCGCTTTCGAGCGATTCCTGGTCCGTCCCCGCCGCGGCGAATACCATCCGCCCTGAACCCTGCGTGATGTGCGCGATTGCATCCGGCGAGAGCGATGCGTTCTTGATGCCCGGCGCAATCATCTTAGACTCCTGCACCGCAGCGTTGCCGCTGAAGCAAGTGTCGAGAAAGATCGCCGCCTTTTGGGCCTTCACGCGCGTAGCGATTGCATTCGAAATCTCCACCATGGGCAGCGCCGTCGCATAAAGGCTGTCGGGATCGATGTTCGCCCCGATCTCCGTGTCGTGCGTGATGATGTAGTTCACGCCGACGGTGTCCAGATCGCGCGACGAGCCGTGCGTCGCCACGTAGACCACGACGATATCGTCCGGCCCGGCGCTGCGCGCCAGCCAGTTCAGCTGCATCTTGATGTTCTTGGTCGTAGCCTGATCGTTCAAGAGACTATGCACGTGGTCGGCCTTGAAGCCGCCGATCTTCGGATCGAGCAGCGCATCCATAAAACTCTGGGCATCACTTGCGGTGTACTTCAGCGGCTCGATGTTCTGGTCCGTGAACGACCCAATGCCGACGATCAAGGCCCAGCGCTGCCCCGGCGGTCCGGACGGCGCGGTGTTGTTGGCTCCCGGCTCACCGTTCCCCGTCACCGCGCGCGAACCCAGCGGCGATGCGAGCACAAATGGGTTCTGCTGCTCCGCGCTTGCGTCGGACGGGAACTTCGCCGCCTGGCGCGCCGCAAAATCCGCGCTCCTCGCGTTGCCCAGCTTGCGCTCCACCAGCGAGCGGTAGTACCAGGCATCGCCCAGCTCGCCGCAGAGTTCAGAAGCGCGCTTCAGCAATTGATCGGCATCTTCGAGTTGGTCGTTCGAAGCGTTCGCCGACATCTTTTCCAGCGCCTGCACCACCAGGTCGACGCCCGCGCCGCAGCGGCCGCTCTGCGCCCGCGCGCCCGCAGCCAGTGCAGCACAACCCAGCGCAGCGATCAGCGTGACCGCTCTCGTGCGCACCCATCGGAGAGAAATTGTCATTGCAGAAGAACCCGACTCTCAGCTCGTCATCAGTGACACTGAGAACTAACAGCTAAGAACTGCTTTACTGTCCCCGCGCTTTGGTCTTCATCGCGGTGATGATCGGACCGGCAACACCGGCCTTCGCAAGGTCCACCTGCCCCTTGGCGCTCAAATCGAACTTCGCCGTCGAGTGCTGGATGGTGTCGATGATGTTGGCCTGGTCCAGCTTGGCCTGCACCATCGAGATCACGTCTGCATTCGTCAGCACGTCGGCGGCAGGAGCCGCAGCGGCTTTCGCATTCCGCTGGTTTACCTCGTCGCTCAGCACTTTGTAATGCGCCAGGGCTGTGTCGATGCGGTTCTGCGGTTCCAGGAACATCTTCTCCGCCGGCTTGGCATCGATGGCCTTGCCGTAGTCGATCGACGCCTCCTGCAGATACTTCCGCGCCTTGTTGACATCCTCCGCCTGATAGCCAAGCGCCTCATTGGCGACGCCGAGATCGTACAGCCGGTAGGCATCTTCCTCCGGTTTGCCCATTGGCGTCATGGTGTCGAGGTTCTCAAGCGCGCGGGTGTATTGCTTGTTCTCCATCAGAGTGTCCGCATCGTCCAGGCCACTGCCCCGGGCCAGGAATACATTCACCGTCTCCGTCGTGTTCACCACGCGGGAGGCGATCTGCATGGCCACGTCCTTGATCAAGGCCTCCTGCAGTTCCTGTGCGTTTGGCTCGCGCTCCTCAGCGCCCATCGCGCCGGGCGCACCGCCGGCAAGCGGCACCTTCGGGATATATCCTCCGAGCACACTGCCGAACTTCGGTTTTGCGGGCGGAGCAGCCTGCACCGCATACTCGCGATCGAACTTCGATGTGACCGTATCGGCGGCGATGCCCTTGTTGCCGCGCACGTCCTGCGCCTCAAAGCTGACAGAAAGAGATGCGGCCCACTCGTGCACCTGCTGGTTCTGCAGCGGACCGCCCTTCTTGCCCAGTTCCAGTCCCTGCTCCGTCTTCACCTGCATCTGCGGCCGGTCGAATGCGGTCACGCGGGCTTTGATGATGGCGTCGGGCCGCTCCTTCGCGGGATCGCTCACCGAGCGGAGGCGGCCGTCATTCTTCACCAGCAGGCTGGTGATCTGCGCCTCCAGCGAAGAGGTGACATCGGAGCCGGCGCCTGTCACGTTGACGGCGAAGCTGTTGCCATCGATATGCCCTGTGGGCGGCAACTTGCGCACCAGAGAGATGTGCTTGCGCTGAAATCCCCAGCCGAAGTTCTGCGCGTGCAGCGTTGCTGCACCAACGCCACTCATCCCGGTTATCGCAACAACCGTCGCCAACAACCTCTTGCTTTTTTTACGGCCCATACGGCACACCCGTGATGCGAGAGTTCACTCCCTACAACGCGGCCCGATACTGCTCCGTGGGCGCGTGACGGGACGCCCACGGCTTCTTTCGCCTCCGCGCCAGTCTCGCGACCGGCGGTTTACTGCCACCAGGACCTACTTGCTGCTCTTGCCGCCCGAACTTCCCGAACCTTTGGAGGATGAACCGGACGAACTGCTTCCACTGGACGACGAAGAACCAGATCCCTTGGACGAGCTGGATGTCGACGATGCGGAGGACGGCGGACTCAACAGCGTGCTTGGCGTCTGCGACTTCGAACCGCCCGCACCGCCCGATCCCGCGGAAACGGTCAGCGGCTTCAGCCCGATGTTCGCAGAGAGGTAGGTGATGTCCGGCTTCATGGAAGCTGCCAGATCGTACACCGAGGTCGTCTTCGGCGAGCCTTTCGGCACTAGATAACCTTCGCGCATCTCCAGCTTGTCGAGATACGGCGTGAGCACCGCGGAGTGAGCGTTGGGCACCAGAACGTAATCGCCCGGCACCAGGTTCAGGCCGCTTGACGTCTGCGCCGCTGCGCGCGCCAGTTGGGTCGCATACGCCGCTTTCGGCATGCTGTTCAGCAGAAACGTGGTGCGCTGTTCCATCGCGCCGTACAGGTTGCAGAAGCCTTTCAGCGCGGCAACGCTGATGGACGGCAGTCCCAGCAAAGGTGAAAAGCGGCCGACCTCATTGGTCAGGCCTTTGATGATCGTGTACAAGGTCGACTCCTTGTGCGTCATCGAGAGGTTCACCGCAACCTGCCCGGAGCCGCCCGGCAGCACCATGGAACTCATCTTCTGAGAGCCCTGCGCCGGATTGAAGCTGAGGTCCTGCAGCGGCGGCAGCTTGCCCGACGAGTCCGGAAACAGCCCCGCAAGCGACACCCACGCCATGGTGTCCAGGTACTCCGGCATCAACGACTGGTTCTGCACAGTGTCAATGCGCAGCTGCGCCGATTGCAGCTTGTCAAAGGTGTCGCGGTCTTCGCCCGCCATGTGGAAGCCGTTGACGGCAACGCTGGCAGAGATATCGCCCTCGTGGTCCATCAGCTCGGTCGTGTCGATGCTGGACGCCAAGCGCAACGTGGAGTCCTTGGTCTTGGGGTCGACGTAGTAGTGGTAGTAATCCACCAGCCGGTCTGAGGCGCCTGAGGGATTGTCCGGCTGCTTCCGGGTCAGCCCGCGTCCATGCAACCCCGGCGCGCTCTGTGTGCCGTCCGCCACCGCGCCGAATGCATCCCAGAAGTTCTTCGAGTCGTGCGGGGCATTCGCGGCGCTGCCGCTCGCGCCCACCGCCTTCAGTTCTTCGGCAAGCGCGCCTCGCGCGCTGTCGGACTCGAACAGCGCGACCAAACCGCCAGTGATCAATGTCTGTTGTAGAAACGTGCGTCGGCTTGTGCTCATAATCATTCACTCCTATCCAAGACAGAAGTTGAACGTGCAAGGGGAGAGGCTTACGAATATATCCGAATCCGGCCCCGCTTGGTAGGGCCGGAACCATGAATCTTCGGACATTCCCCGGGAACTGCATGGCCCGAATGTTACCCGCCCAGCGGCCGCCGGCAGGGTGTTTGTAGCCTCTGTGCGGTGATACGCGAACGACCATGGAAAGTCGCGCGTGAGTCTGCGAAAAGCAGCGCCAAATGGGGAGATTCGCGCCCCTCAGGACGCGAAGGTTAAACGCGGCTTAAGCTTCGCCAACGGTGGAATAAATCGCATCCCGGCATTCGCCGCCACGATCCAATTACACTTGTCTTGTTGCCGACCGAAGAAACATCCCGACGCCCCGGCGGCCGTAACGTCCTCGGCCAGCCCCTCGCCATGTGCGGCTGCCAGCCCATGACTGGCTTCTACCGCACCGGCTGCTGCGAAACCGGCGAAGAAGACCTGGGCGTCCATACCATCTGCTGCGTGGTCGATCAGGCGTTTCTCGCCAAGTCCAAAGAACTCGGCAACGACCTCTCCACGCCGCTCCCGCAGTACGGCTTCGCGGGCCTCAAGCCCGGCGACCGCTGGTGTGTGTGCGCTGCGCGCTGGCTCCAGGTGCAGCAGGCCGGCGCCGCGTGCCCGGTGGTCCTCGAAGCCACGCACGAAGCCACGCTGAAGATCGTGCCGTTCGAGCTGCTGATCCAGTACGCAGTAATCCCCGACCAGCTGCACTGAATCGCACAGCGAACGGATGCCGTATCCCGAGCGGAGCCGCAAAGCGGCGCAGTCGAAGGCCTCCTGCGTTTGCCTTTCTTAGGTCGACTGCCAAGGCTAGTTCGCCGTCGGCATCTTCGCCACCTGATCCACCACAATCCTGTCCACCGCCACCTTCTGCGGCTGCAGCTTGAGCCCAAGCTTCTCGACAGCGTCGAAGATCGTACCGCCCGGCACATCGGGATTCGCCCACGTCTCTATCTTCACGGAATATTTTCCGCTTAAACCCGTCTCATCCACCACCGGCGCGCCGGCAAAACGATAGAGCTGGGCCGCGAGGTCTGCCATCGTTACCGATACCCACGATTGGCTGCTGGAAGCACCCAGGGCCGCGCTTCTCTCCTGCAACCGCTTGAGGTTCGCCTGCAGCTTTTGCTGCATCGCCGCCTGTCTCTCCTCGGCAGTGAGCTGCTGATTCGGAGCGGGAGGCGTCGGCTCCCCAGGCTTCAGCTTTGCCCCGTCCTTGCCAACCACCAGCGCAAATCCCTGGGCTGTCTGCGTGACGCGATGCGCTTTGAGGCCGAACCGCTCCTCAAGCAGCGACTGCAGCATCCCATCCAATTGTTCCTTCGGAGCTCCCTGCGCCACCGTCGCATCCACATCGAAGCCCTGATCTCCGAGCCAGTCCGGACCGGATACCTGCGTGGTACGCACGCCGTAGGCTACAGCGATCAGATCCAGCAAAGCCCAGTTCCGGATGCGAACGCGGTCCGGGCCTGCCATCGGAATCATCCCGGCTTTCGGACGGTCCCGCATGATCTCGCGCGACATGGACGACATTCCCGTCTGTGCCGTCGCTGTCGGTTTGATCGACGCGACCTCAAACTGTGGTAAGGCAGCAACAGTTTGCGCCTGCAAACCCCCGCAACCTAAAAACATCGCTGCACATACCAAGCGCCGCATCGTACTCACCTCTCGTCCTACGCCATCCATCTCGTACACACAACTAAGAGGGGCGCAACTAACAACCGGCAACTACCTCACCGCACCAGCCACGCTGCCGCCGCCACAACCAAACCCGCAACTCCCAGCAGCAACCCGCCATAGAAGAAGCTCTTCCTTCGCGTGAACAGCGTGATCGAGGAGAGCACCACCGCAATCTGCAGCAATGCCTCGCCGATGTCGAATCGTGTCGCCTTCTTCTCGGCCTTCTTCACCTCGGCCTGATAGTCATTGGCCTGGTCCGTTTCTTCTTTGAGGTCCTCGCTCCACTTCGCCATATGCGCCTTGTACTCGGCGATCTTGGCGGCGGTGGCCTTTGTGTCGGTCGTCGGGGCCAGCGCCATCTGGTCGATCACGACGCCCAGGCTATCCTGGCGAATCTTCTTCGCCTCATACAGGTTCCATTCGTCCGTCGCGCGCGCCTGCATCAGGACCGCTTCCGTGTGCGTGCGATGGCCCAGCACCGTCACCATCGCCACCAGCACCGCAAGGATCGAGATCGCCAGCGAGATATTGGTGAGCGATTCCTCGCCGCCCTCCTTCACCTGCTTGGCAAACTCCTGCATTTCGGTCGGTTCCATCCGAGCATTCTAGCCTCCACGGACCCCCTCCGCGGCATCCTATTTCAGTTGGAACGAAGGAGGCTCCATGCCCGCACCGCAGACCCAGAGGCAGACA
>DATNAU010000214.1:0-38298 GCA_035572415.1 Acidobacteriaceae bacterium | reverse complement strand
CACAACAACCTATACGTCGGGAGCTTCGGGAGTACCGCGAACCACCAGCGAGGTGCGGGAGTTTTGGTATGCGCCGAGACTTGGGATCGACCTCGTTGCTGATCTGAAGATCTCCGATATCGGCGAACAGAAATTTGAGGCAAAAGACCTCAAAACTACAGAGCCACCGGCGGAATATTTCACCGTTCCCGCCGGATATCGGGTAGCCGACCAACGCGGGCCGATAGCGACGCCGCCGACCAACGCGCCTGCGCAACAGACAGGAGGTCTTAAGATACGCGACGCGCAGCCAGCCGAGGCTGAGCCGCTGCAGCCTTCGTCTGCTCAAATAGCAGTTCCCACTATTAGGACAACAGCCCGCATTGTGGTGCTCGACGTGGTTGCGGTGGATGCGCACGGCCAGCCCGTGAAGGGGCTGAAGGCATCGGATTTCACTCTCACTGAAGATAGCGTCCCGCAGACGCTCCACAGCTTCACCGAGCGCGATGCCGCAGCCGACCAACGGCTAGCACCCACCGAACCAGCGCTGCCGCCCAACACCTTTGCCAATCACGCGCCGGTGGTGAACGACACGGCAATGACGGTGCTGCTGTTCGACACCAGCGGGCTTTCGTTCAGCGATGCCGCTTATGCCCGCGACGAGGTCGCCGCATTCCTGAAGAAGGTGAAGCCCGGAACGCCGATGTGCATCTTCGACTTGGACCAATGGGACGGGTTGCGGCTGATCCAGGACTTCACTACGGACACGGCGGTGCTGCGCAACGCGGTGGAGAGCAAGCAAAACGCGCAGAAGCCCTGGCAGTTTCCGGAATTCACGCCATCACTACAGCTCGGCATCGCCATGCGCCAGCTTGCCCGCTACCTGGCCGGATTTCCTGGGCGGAAGAACCTGATTTGGTTTTATGGCACTCAGCCTCCACGAATCGCAATGGGCCAGCCGGGGCTGTATCCGGACATCATGAGTGGCAATAGTTTCGCGAGCGACCTAGGCGAAGCGGCGGAAATACTGACCCTCAATCGCGTGGCGCTGTACCCGGTGGATCCGCGTGGTGTCATCTTCCGCTGGAATCTCGTTCAGAATATCTACGAGCAGGACAACATCTTTTTCCAGGGAGCCGACACGTCCGGCGCGGCGACCCCTACGGGAGGCAAGGCATTCATCGACTCGAACGCGATAGATAAGGACATAGCAGAGATTGCAGCCGCAGGCTCGCACTATTACACCGTCTCCTACACGCCTACCAACGTACAGTGGGACGGCGGCTTCCGGAAACTGCAAGTGCGCTTCGCTGGGAGCGTGACATCAACCGGAGTACAGACCGCAAAACTTCACCTCGAATACCGCAATGGCTACTATGCGCAGAACTTAGGGGCGCGCCCCGGTACATTCTCGTCCGGCGCGCAGGTACGGAGACTGATCTCCTACTCCCCGGTGGCTACATCGGGCAATCCAACCCTTTCCGACGCGATGCGTCTGGGTGCCGTCCCGCCGTTCGAGATTCTCTTCAATGCCCACATTGCGCCGAACTCGGCACAGGAAAAGGTCAAGCGCGGTGCAGAGGCGCCCCGAGAGAACTACCTGACCGCAGAGTGGCTGCATGAACCGTATCGCGAGTATGCGATTCACTATTCGGTCGATCCCGAGGACATTCAGCTCCGGAAGAATGCGGATGGGCTTTACCACGACACGATCGAATTTGCTGCAGTCCTCTATGACAACTACGACCACGTGGTGAACTCGTTTATCAACTCAGTGCCGTTGGAGGTCAACGCGAAGGATTACGCACAGATTCGCAAGACAGGGGTAGGTATCGCGCTGCCGCTCGCTGTGCCAACCAAAGGAGATTTCTATCTCCGGCTGGGAGTTCACGATCTGGACTCCGACCACGTGGGCGCACTGGAAATTCCAACAAGGGAGATTAGACTCACAGCCAATTGAGTCATCGATGCGCGCGGGCGCCAGGACCGCTTCAAGCTCGGACGTTGCCCGGTGCCGCTCCCAGGCGAACTTTTCCGTCAGCACACGCACAATCTCCGCATCAATCTCATCGCAGGTAGCGATCACGTCCTGGCTCATCGCCTTCTCCAGCGCCAGGGTCGGGGTGCCGCGCCGCTTCGCAAATTGCAACGCCGAAATCCAGACGTTCGTGTCGATAACGACGATCACGCTCTAAGCCCGCGCTCTGCGGCGGCTTGGTCTCTCCGCGCGCACCTCGCGGATCAACCGGGGCACATCGGCCTCGGTGTAGCCCTCCGGGTTGCGGCCCCCCGCATACTCGCCCACCTCATCCAGCGTCCGCCGCGCCTGCTGCGCGGCATAGGCGCGGAAGGCCTCACGGAACAGCTCGCTCATGGTGCGGCTATCGCGCTGCGCAAGTGCCTCAGCCCTTTGCGCCAGCTCCGGCGGCAGGCTGATGGTATACACCCTCGATTTTCTTGTGGCAGGAATGGCCATGCCAGAATATTACAAAGTAATGGGTTCCATTACAATCGATTGCAGCCACATATCGGGCTGATAGCTTAAAGCTGTGAGCTGATAGCTCTCAAACTTCCCTATCTCAGTGCCTCTGATTGCCGCCCTGCGGCAGCGACACATGGTTTGTCAAGCAAAACCTTCCATCTCACCTCGTTCCAGCGAGATACGCGCACTTCAAACACACACCCGCCTGCTAAAATAGAAGTAGTTCAACGTGTCAGAAGGCCCGGCCACCGCCGGGCCTTCGCTTTTGCTGAATTGAATCCTCACGCGGAAAAAGGAGCCGCACAAGTCGCCTGTTTTCAGCAAAATACCTGCAAGTCAAATGCCTTCTAGAACATAGCACTTAAGCCGCTTGTTTTCTGGAACATGCAATTTTAGATAGGGGGGGTGGTACAAATCGCCGGTACGCGCTCGGAGCCTGTCCTGAGCGAAGTCGAAGGACGGACGGGTGGGGTAGCGACAGGCTCGCTACTCCGCTCACACTTCCGCCGTAATTCCCACACCGCCTCGCGCGCTACACTCAAGCTCGCAGTGCCCCGCCGCGTCTACGAACTCGATCCGGAAGTCTCCGCCGCCACCGCCAAGCTGCGCTTCCTCAAGCAGCTCGTCTGCTCCGACGCGCCCGAGCAGGCCCTGCGCTACCACGGCTTCCGTTGCATCGCCGGAGTGGACGAAGTTGGACGCGGCGCGCTCTTCGGCCCTGTGGTTGCCGCCGCCGTCATCTTGCCCAAGAGCATCGGCGCCCTGGCCCGCGCCGGCCTCAAAGACTCCAAGCAACTCGACCGCAAGCAACGCGAGCGCCTCGACCGCCGCATCCGCAAGCGCGCCCTCGCCATCTCGATTGCTTCTGTCGACTCGGCCACCATCGACCGCATCAACATCTACCAGGCCACACGCCTCGCCATGCTGCTCGCCGTCCGCGGCCTCGCGCTCGCGCCCGATCATCTCCTCATCGACGCAGTCCGCATCGACCACGACTGCCCACAAACAAAGCTCTACTACGGCGACTCCCTCTCGCTCTCCATCGCCGCCGCCTCCGTCATCGCCAAGGTCCATCGCGACGCTCTCATGCGCGAGCTCGACGAAGTCCATCCCGGCTACGGCCTCGCCTCGCACAAAGGCTACGCCACGCCCGAGCACAGGAGCGCCCTGCGCGAACTCGGCCCCTGCCCTCTCCACCGCAAAACCTTCGCGCCCGTCCGCGCCCTCATCCCCGGCGAACCCATCCCCGAAACCGCCCTGCTCTTCAACGACGACCCCGACGCCACTTTCGATGATCCCCTCATTGATGCAGCAATGGACGAAAAACTACTCCGACCGTCGGTGACCTTTCAGACTGCAGAGGCCCACTGAATGCGTCCGATCGCAGATGTTTATCTTGGACTGCGGAACCAACGGTTCACCACAACCATGCCTGCCGGTCACGCAGTCTTTCTAATGGATTGGCCCATTAACGATGCCTTCAGCACGGTCGTGGCAGGCTCCGACGGCACAGCAAGCATTTATCTCAGCCATGGCGGCGGCTTCATCGGCGGAGGCCAAAAATATGAGTCGCTGCGTGAAGCGGCACTAAGGGCGGCAGCCCTCGCGTTGCAGATGCGGAGCCAGATGAATGCCACCCAGGATTTCTCCCTGCCGCGGCCCGATGAAGTTCGCTTCTATCTAATAACAAGTGAAGGTATATTCTCCGCGACCGCGTCGGAGGCCGACCTGAAGAGCAGCCGCAGCCCATTCACAAAGCTTGGTGCAGCCGCACAGGAGATTGTCACGCAATATCGCCTGAAGTATCAGTCGCAAAAACCCGCAGTGAATTGAGCGCTCTGGGATACTCTTGATCCATACCAATGTCCGCGCCATCCTCCCGCAAACTCCTCTGCGTCACCGCGCATCCTGACGATGAATGCTTCGGCTTTGGCGGAGCCCTCATGCTCGCGCACGAGGCCGGGTTTGAAACCACCGTCATCTGCTTCACCGACGGACAGGCCGCGACCAACCGGGTGGGCGCAACATCGAACGAGCACCTCGGCCGGATGCGTCGCGAAGAGTTCGCCGCCTCCTGCAAGATCCTCGACGTCACTCATCACGAACTGCTCGACTACCAGGACGCGCAGCTTGAGTTCGCCGACTTCTCGAAGACCGCAGCAATGCTCGTCCAGAAGATGCGCGCCTGGAAGCCCAACATCGTCCTGACCTTCGGCATGGACGGCGCCCTCAACACACATCCCGACCACACCATGGTCTCGGCCTTCACCACCGCAGCGTTTCATTGGGCCGCTTCGCCCAAGCGGTTCCCGGATCTCGGCCCCATCCACGCCGCGGACCGGCTCTACTACAACACGGCGAACTTCTTCCTTCCCGGCCGCCCCGCGCCGCTGCCCTCGCCCTGGACCGTCACGCTCGACGTGCGCCGCCTGCAGGACCGCAAGTTTCAGGCCTTCCACGCGCACGCCTCGCAGCTTCCGCTGATGCAGAACTTCGAGGCCAACTTCAAGGCCCGCGCCGGCACCGAGGTCTACACCCTCGCCGCCACGCCGCACGCCCAGCCCGCGCAGCAATCCACCGACCTCTTCGCCGGACTTTGATTCCGCCCGGGTTTTCTCCTTCCACCCGCGCGGGACTACAATTCCTCGCCGGCCTCTTGCGCCTCTTGCGTTCGCCGAATCTTCTTACGCCGCTGGCCGCGGCACCCTCCACGGGCCCTCAATGGAGGAGTGCTTCACTTCACCTTGAAGGAGCAACCCTATGTCTGTCGCAACACAGGAACTCACATCGCTCAGCTTCGCCAAGCCCAACGAAGTCCGCGAATTCCCTCACGGCAAGGTCGAACTCGTCAGCGTCAACGGCGTCACCTTCGGCCGCGTCACCTTCCAGCCCGGCTGGAAGTGGTCGAACGATATAAAGCCTCTTGCGGGCACCAACACCTGCCAGGCCTCGCATCTCGGTGTGCAGCTCTCCGGCACCATGCGCATCGTGATGGACGACGGCACCGAGAAAGACCTTCACGCGGGAGAAGTCGTCTTCATTCCGCCCGGGCACGATGGCTGGGTCGTGGGCAATGAGCCGTGCGTCTTTATCGACATCACGGGCATGGAGAACTACGCGAAGCGAGCCTAATCTCAGCGAAAAGCGATCATGCGGGCCGGCACACTCCGGCCCGTTCTGATTTCTTCACACCTGCGCTCTGGCTGCACCTGCCGTTATCGCCGCGGCCCGGCGTTTCTTCAGCTTCTCCTTCGCCCACCACGCCACGCGTGCCAGCAGCAGCGCGAACAGCACCGCCGTCACCGGCGCGGGCGCACGCACGCCAGTCTTCACCAGCAGCCACCAGTGCGTAATGCCGGCCGATCCTGCGATGTAGACCAGCCAGTGCAATCGCCGCCACGCCTTCCCGCCCATCGCTCGCATCACAAACGCCGGCGACGTGATCGCGAGCGCCAGAAGAATTACATACGCGCCGAGGCCCACCTGAATGAACCAGCGTTTCTTCAGGTCGTCCAGAATCGTCGGCCAAACCTGCTTCCACTCGTCGACGACGATGCCCGCGTGGCGCTCCTTCAGTCCGGCCCACACCGCCGTCACGTCGTATCCCGAGAACAGGAACACATATGTCGCCAAGTGCAGCGTCGCGTAGAAGAACGCATACAGCCCCAGCAGCCGACGGAACCGCACCAGGTTCGCCAGCTTCGGATGCAGCCGCCGCACCGGCGTTACCGCCAGTGAAGCGACGAGCAGCCACAGCGCCCAGAAGCCCGTCTGGTGCGTAATGTAGTTGATCGGATCGGCCAGCAGCGCCAGCGATCCGGACTTGTACGTGCGGTATAGATCGATGAACGGAAGCAGGCACACTGCATGCACCAGCACCTTCACCCAGGGAATCCACTTGTTCGGCATCGTACCCTTCTTACGAGTTTGTCATTCTGAGCCGTATCGGGGTCCCCGACGAGCAGTTTCTGCTCGGTGGGGTGATTTGGCGAAGAACGCCGCATTTGGAACACACGCCAAAACTGCGACGGAGCCGTTTCTGCTCAATTCACCTCAGAAATTTTTCTTCAGGTCCATCCCGGCGTACATGCTTGCCACCTGGTCGCCGTAGCCGTTGAACATCTGCGTCGGAATGGTCTTCGGCAGGAAGCTCGCGTCGATCCGCCGCTCATGCGCCTGCGACCACCGGGGATGGTCCACCTTGGGGTTCACGTTGGAGTAGAAGCCATACTCATTCGGCGCCATATCGTTCCAAAGCGTGTGCGGCATCTTCGCGACGAAGTTGATCTTCACGATCGACTTGCCGTTCTTGAAACCGTACTTCCACGGACTCACCACGCGCACCGGTGCGCCATTCTGGTTCGGCAGCGCCTGGCCATAGCAGCCGAAGGTCAGCAGGCACAGGGGGTTCATCGCCTCATCCATGCGCAACCCCTCCGAGTACGGCCAGTCATAGCCGCCCGGCTTATTGGGCATGTCGCTGTTCTTGTCGTCAGAAAGAAACTGCACAAACTTCGCGCTCGGCAGCGGCTCCGCCCAGTTGACCAGCTCGCTCAGCGAATAGCCGTCCCACGGAATCACCATCGACCACGCCTCCACGCAACGGTGCCGGTAGACGCGGCTCTCAATGGGGCGATATTTCATCAGCGTGTCGATGTCCACGGTCTTCTTCTGCTTCACCAGTCCCGTGATCTCCACCGTCCACGGCCGGGTGTGCAGCGTGTGCGCATTCTTCGCTGGATCGGCTTTGTCCGTGCCGAACTCGTAAAAGTTGTTGTAGTTGGTCGCCTTCGCAAACGGGGTCTGCTGGTCCGGCACCGTGTATTTACTCGGGACCACCGCCAGCTTCTGTTGCGCATGCACTGCGGGCGTGTGCAGCAGCCATGGCATGCTCTTCAACTCCCACACACCCGCTCCGGCAATCGCAAGACCTCCTGCAATAACGTTCCTCCGATTGAGGAACGCCTCCCGCGGCGTCATCTCCGACGACTTCAGCTCGGGCCCCAGCCTCCTCGTATCCTTCGTCAGCATCATTTGTCTCCCACATCGGCATCCAGCAGACCCAGTCCGATCATTAGACTGCCCCGGAACACCAATAGTCCTCATCCAGAGTACGCGCAGTGGGCGATTTCGGATGTCACGAAGTTATCTGCCGCGACAGCTTCATCCCTCACGCTGCGGGCCAGGTGCGGTCTGTCGCAGGAGGTACGCAATCGATCCCAGTCCGACAACGGCAAGCGCACCCATGACCTCGCGAGCGAAGTTCGTCCGCGAAACCACCACATAGAGGAATCCCGCGATCGCCAGCAGCGGCGGCAGCGGATACAGCCATATCCGGAATGGCCGTTTCATTTCCGGCTGCGTCCGCCGCAGGTAGATCACGCCGAAATGCTGCATCAGAAACTGCAACAGAATCCGCAGCACCACCAGCGCGGCAATCACATCCGCCAAGGAAAAGAAGCAGAAGCATACGGCGGCAGCCCCGAGCGCAAGCAGCGATACGTTGGGAAATCCCCGCCGGTGAACTCGCCCGAAGACGACGAAGAAATTGCCGTCGCGCGCAGCAGCATATGGTATTCGCGAATAACCAAGCAGCAGCGAGAATACTCCCGAAAACGCCGCGATCATCACCAGCAGCGCTGCGATCTTGCCCAGCATCGGACCGATGCCCGGCCCATATGCAGTTTCCATAAACGCTGAAATCATCGCGCGCCGCGCGGTCATGTCCTGAGCGCCGGCCAGCCGCTGCCACGGCAGCACGCTCAGCACGCTTACGTTCATGGCCAGATACAGCGCGCCCACCAGCACAATTGAAATCAGGATGGCGCGCGGGATATTCCGCCCTGGATTCTTTACCTCACCGCCCAGGAACGCCACGTTGTAATAACCCCAGTAGTCATACGTGGCGAACAACATCGCAGCGCCCAGTCCTGCGAAGAAGCCCGGGGTCAGCGCAAACGCGTGTGGAGGGAATGAAAAGACATCGCGCAAACTTCCGTGCGTTGCCCCCGCAAGCAGTATCCATACCATCAGGCCCATGACCGCGCACCACATAACGCCTGTGATCGCCCGAAGACTCGCCAGGCCGCGATACAGCAGAAGCACGGCAACCAGCAGCGCTCCGATCGCGACCAGCGTCGCCGGCCCGGCGCTCGCGCCGACGCTGTAGCCGCCGATTCGCATGGTGTAAGCGGTTGTGTGCCCGGCCAGCCCCGGCCACAAATACGTTGCATACTGCGCCAGTCCAATACAGCCCGATGCCGCGGAAAGGGGGGCGGAAAACAGCAGTTGGAACAAAAACAGGAACGCCAGGAATTTCCCCGCGCCGCCGCGCCCGTCTCGCCCCGCATAGATCGTTCGCAAAAACGCATACGAACCGCCTGCCTCCGGCATTGCCGCGCCCAGCTCCGCCCACACCAGCCCGTCGCAAAGCGCCAGCACTGCGCCCAATACCCAGCCGAGCATCGCCTGCGGCCCGCCCATTGCCGAGAGCAACAAGGGCAGCGTGATGAACGGCCCCACGCCGATCATGTCCAGCATGTTCAGCGCGACCGCGCCCTTTAGTCCCAGGCTGCGCGGCAACTGCATCGCAGCTTCCGATCCGCCGCGCGGCAGCTCGCCGAGACTCTCATTTGTGCCGTTGGTTTCGATCCATCGAGTCTACCTCCTGCATGACAGCGGCCATCTCCATGAGCGACACTTGTCATCGCACACAGGAAGGACACACATGATTACCGGACCTCGCGAAAAGAATCTCTTCGAAGCCGCCGACACTCTCGTCAACGCCCGCCGCACGCACACGCCTATCGCAGAGCTTCCGGCCGACCTGCAGCCTGCATCGTTGGAAGAGGTCGCCGTGGTCCATACCCATATGGCGGAGGCCTACGGCCCAATCGGCGGCTGGAAGATCGGCGCGCCGTCCGCTGATGCGACTCCGTTCTTCGCTCCTATGCCCCGCGCCTGGATGGCATCCAGCGGCGCAATTCTTTATGGGCAGACTTACCGCTACCGCGTTCTCGAAGCCGAGATCGCCTTCTGTCTTGGGGCCGATCTTCCCCGCCGATCGCAACCCTATACTCGCGACGAAGTTCTCGCCGCCATCGCCAGTTGCCATCCCGTCATCGAAGAGCTCGAGTCCGGCCTCATCGATCCGAAAGCCGCCAACAACTTCTCCGCGCTCGCCGACCTGCAGATGCACGGCGCATTCATCTACGGTCCCGCCTACGCCGATTGGCGCTCGCTCGACTTCAGCCAGGAATCCGTCACGCTCGCCGTCAACGGGGTCGTCCAGGTGGAACGCACCGGCTCCAACACCTCCGGCGATCTCCTTCGTCTGCTTCCCTACCTTGCCAATGAAGGCGCCGCACGCACCGGCGGCCTCCGCGCCGGCCAGTGGATCACTACCGGCTCCTGGACCGGAAACACGCCCGCACCACCCAACTCCACCGTCGAGGCGCGCTTCGCCCACGCCGGCGCCGTTTCGTTCCGCTTCGCGTAACTTCGCGTGTTTGCCAACCATCGCGCCATCCACTACCGTGGATTCGCCATGTCCAGCAACCAGCCACACAAACCCACGCGCCGCTCATTCCTCAAGCTCTCCGCCGCAGCTGCCTCCGTCTCCGCCGCAAATTTCGCGCATGCCGCACCTTCCAGTGGGCGCATTGCTATCGTCGCGGACGATGCGTCGTCGCTCGTTAAGTCCGAACCCGTACAGTGGGCGCTCGGCAAACTGCGGGTCGCCTTAACGCCGGCACATCTTACTGAGGATCACGAAGCAGCTGTCTCTCACGTCCACATCGCAACGCCAGACAGCGCGCTCGCCAAGCCGTTCCCCCGCGCCTCGTCCGTGACCCAACCTGAGACCGTCGCGCTCATTCCCGGCACGCACATGGGCAAGCCCGCCATCCTCGTCACCGGTCGGGACGCGCGCGGCATCGTTTACGGCCTGCTCGAACTCGCTGACCGCATTCGCACCGCACCCGATCCCATCCTCGCGCTCCATCTCGCCGAACCCATCCTTGAGACCACGCCCAACAAGGTCCGCAGCGTCTCCCGCGGCTTCTGCTCCGAGGTCGAAGACAAGCCCTGGTACTACGACCGCGCCTTCTGGACCAGCTATCTCGACACGCTCGCCGCCGCACGCTTCAACCGCTTCGCGATGACCTTCGGTCTCGCGTATGACTTCCCGCGCGGCGTCACCGACGACTACTTCCATCTCCCCTATCCCTATCTTGTTGACGTTCCCGGCTACGAGCAGGTCCACATCGAACCTGCTCTCCAGCCCGGCGAGCGCCAACGCAACCTCGAAACCCTGCAATTCATCGCCGCCGAAACCGCGCGTCGCGGGCTCGAATTTCAGCTCGGCATCTGGACCCACGCCTACCAGTGGACCGACTCGCCCAATTCGGCGCACCACATCGTAGGCCTCACGCCGGAGACGCACGCCGCCTACTGCCGCGATGCTCTCGCCATGATCCTCAAAGCCTGCCCGCAGATCACCGGACTCACCATGCGCATTCACGGCGAGTCCGGCATTCCTGAGGGCTCCTACGACTTCTGGAAAACTTTGTGGGAGGCCGTACAAAACGCCCGCACGCCCGATGGCAAGCCGCGCGTGATCGAACTCGACCTGCATGCCAAGGGTCTCGACCAGCGCACCATCGAAGTCGCGCAGGCCACCGGCATGCCGGTCAAGGCCGGCTGCAAGTTCTGGGCCGAGCACCTCGGCCTCGGCTACCAGCAGGCCGACATTCGCGCCACCGAGTATCCGCGCACCGGCGTTACCGGAACCTTCGCCGTCTCCTCCGGCGCGCGCAACTTCACCCGCTACAGCTACGGCGACTTCTATCAATATCCACAGGGTGCGGCCGCCGGGAAGAGTCTCGACATTCTTTACCGCGTCTGGCCCGGCACTCAGCGCCATCTTCTCTGGGCCGACCCGGCCTTAGCCTCCGGCTACGGCCGCGCCGCCAACTTCTGCGGCGCCTCCGGTCTCGAAATCATGGAGCCGCTCTTCTTCAAGGGCCGCGAAGGCTCCGGCCATCCCGGCGGCCGCGATGCTTACGCCGATAAGTCTTTGGGTGCCCCACGTCTCGCTTCTGAGACGTGGGATGGAGGAGCACAAACCTCAAAAGGCATGGCCATTCCGCAGCGCTCGCGCACCAGCGCGAATGCGGAGGAATCCGCTTCTCAACCACAAGACCTCGACACCGCCAAGTTCTCCGCCACTTACATGACGTGGGGCCGCCATCTCTACAACCCCGACACCGACCCGACCTTCTACCACCGTACTCTGCAACAATCCTTCGGCCCCGCAGGCCCGGCGCTTGAGACCGCGCTCGCCGCCTCCAGCCGCATTCTTCCGCTCGTCACCGCGACATGGTGTCCGTCTGCCTCCAACCACGAGTTCTGGCCGGAGATGTTCACACCGCTGCAAATTCTCCCCTATACCACGCGTCCGCTCTACACCGACAATCCCGCGCCGCACAACGTCTCCGCCATTTCGCCACTCGACCCGCAGCTCTTCACCACCATCGGCCAGCACGCGGAGAACCTCGTCTCCAGCAAAGTTGACGCTCGTTACAACTCCTCCGAGGTCATCGCTGCGCTCGAATCTCTCGTCGCCACTTCCAACAATGCGCTCGCCAAAGCCCGCACCTCTGCCGGCGCAAAGGCCCGCACACCCGAATTCCGCCGCGCCGAAGAAGACATCCTCATCCTCAACGGCCTCGGCAGCTACTTCGCCAACCTCTTCCGCGCTGGACTCCACTATTCATTTTCTGAAGGGGCGCAGTCTCTCGCTGCACTCCGCAAGGCACGTGAGTCCTGGACCACGATGGCTACTAGCGCCCAAAAGGTGTACGCATCCGATATCAGTTATGGCTCAACCAAGTGGCGTCGCGGTGATTGGGCGGATCGCCTCGCAGTGATTGATGCCCACATTGCCGCTCTGGAAAACGAGGTTCGAGAGAATTCCGAAAAATATGCCGATGAACGGGCACTAAGAATGCCGACTCCACCACGCCCGTCTGTCCCCGCCCACCATACAGCCGCCGACTCGTTCCACTCCGGTAGCGAGCTTCGCGTCTCCATCGACACGCCGCCCGCCGTCACCGAAGCCATCCTCTGGTATCGCCACGTAAACCACGGCGAGCGCTGGCGCTCCACTATTATGCAAACCTCAGCCGGCAACTCGCACTCCGCTGTCATTCCCGCCGACTACACCAACTCCCCTTACCCGCTCCAGTATTATTTCGAACTGCGCACCGCCAACGCCGCCACCCTCCACCCGCCATTCAACTCCACATGGAGCAACCAGCCCTACTACGCCATCCATAAACGCACGTAGAGTCACGCAACCGGGTGCCCCATCCAAGCTTCGCTTGGGTGGGATCGAGCCACAAGCTTTCGAATGCAAGCACCATAGGTCGAATCGTCATCCTGAGCGAAGCGAAGGACCCCTGTATTTGTCTTGTCCGTGCAGATCGGTGTCATCGGTGTGAATCGGTGTTAAGCCTTTCCCTCAGCCAACCAGCTACCATGGAGTTCTATGCCCATCACCGCACCCGCCGGCGTCACGTTCGCCGCCCCCGTCTCTTCCCGCCACGCAGAAATCCTCACTCCCGAAGCGCTCGACTTCATCGTCCGCCTGCAGCGCGCCTTCAATCCGCGCCGCAAAGAACGCCTCGCCGCCCGCGTCACCCGTCAGGCCGCGCTCGACGGCGGCCAGAAGCCCGACTTCCTGCCCGAGACCAAGGCGATCCGCGAGGCCGACTGGACCGTCGCGCCCATCCCCGCCGATATCCTTGACCGCCGCGTCGAGATCACCGGTCCCGTCGACCGCAAGATGATCATCAACGCGCTCAACTCCGGCGCCAAAGTCTTCATGGCGGACTTCGAGGACTCCACCACACCCACCTGGGATAACCTGCTCGACGGCCAGCTCAACCTGCGTGACGCCATCCGCCGGACGATCACCTTCGAAGATCCGACGACCAAAAAGAGTTACAAACTCAACGAGAATCCTGCCGTCCTCTTCGTCCGCGCCCGCGGCTGGCATCTTGAAGAACGCCACATCCTCGTCACGAATGAAAAGGGAGAAGCCGAGCCAATGTCGGGCTCCCTCTTTGATTTCGGCCTCTACGTCTTCCACAACGCCAAGGAACTCCTCGCGCGCGGCTCCGGCCCGTACTTCTATCTGCCCAAGATGGAGTCGCACCTTGAAGCCCGCCTATGGAATGACGTCTTCGTCCAGGCCGAGACCGAACTTGGCCTGCCCAAAAACTCCATCAAAGGCACTGTCCTCATCGAGACCATCCTCGCCACCTTCGAGATGGACGAGATACTCTACGAGCTGCGCGACCACTCCGCCGGCCTGAACTGCGGCCGCTGGGACTACATCTTCTCCTTCATTAAGAAATTTGCCGGCGACACCGCCATCCTTCTCCCCGACCGCGGCCAGGTCTCGATGACCACGCACTTCATGCGCAGCTACTCCAGGCTCTGCATCAAGACCTGCCATCGCCGCAACGTACACGCCATGGGCGGCATGTCCGCACTCATCCCCATCAAGTCCGACCCGGAGGCCAACGAAAAAGCCATCGCCGGGGTCCGCGCCGACAAGGAGCGCGAGGCCACCGACGGCCACGACGGCACGTGGGTCGCGCACCCCGGCCTCGTCCCGGTCGCGCTCGAAGTCTTCAACCGCATCATGCCGGGGCCCAACCAGATCTCCAAGCAGCTCCCCGACTACACCGCCACCGCCGCCGACCTTCTTCAGGTCCCCACCGGTTCCATCACCGAAGCCGGACTCAAGCAGAACGTCGCCGTCGGCCTCGGCTACGTTGAGGCGTGGCTGCGCGGCATCGGCTGCGTCCCGCTCTTCAACCTGATGGAAGACGCCGCCACCGCGGAGATCAGCCGCGCGCAGCTCTGGCAATGGGTCCACCACGGCGCGAAGATCACGGACGGCCCGCACGCCGGCACCGCGATCACCACCGCGCTCGTCGAGAAAACCATCGCCGACGAACTCGCCGCCACCAAGCCCAGGGTCGACGCCACGCGTTACAACGCCTACGATCGGGCCGCCGTACTGATGCGCAAGCTCATCGAGTCGCCCACCTTCCCCGAGTTCCTCACCGTCCCCGCCTACGCCGAAGTCCTCAAGGAAGAGAAGTTCTAGATAGACACGGAATACGTTAAGGCGGCAGGCGTCTCACTTGGCGCTTTTCCGCACCTGAGTCACAACATGAAGAACAGCATCAACAACAGCCTGCGGATGATCGACCTGAATCATGTGTCCGCCGTCGACAAATATCTGCGTGCCCTGCGGTGAGAGTTGCACAAGCTCCTTTTGAATGGCTCCGAAAGAGTTGGGTGAATCGGCGTTCCTGCCCAAGCCTTCTGTCAAGACAGTTAAGGGAATATCGCCCACCGGACCAGCCTCCAGTACCTCCGTGGAATCCTCATCAAAAGCTCTCCACTCTGCCATGTGAGTGCGCCATGGTTGCAGTCGGCACTCCGTTGTGCGCCGAACGTCACGTTCTGCAGCCGGCCAGCGATCGCACCAGCCGCTCAGTCGAGGCCAGCCAAAGGGCATCGTGTCCTCCAGATATCCCAATTTGCGGAGGAACAGTTCATTGCCACGGCTAACGGCCGAATCCATGCGTTTGTATTGATTCGGAGAAGTGGAGTCGACCAGAACCATGCCCGCCACATCCGAGCGATACAGCCCCGCGTATTCGCGAACAATCATGCCGCCAAGTGAGTGCCCCACCAGAACCAAAGGGCCGCTCACACCCGCATGGTTGAGCAACGTGTGCAACTCTTGAGCGATTGTCTTCACGTCGCGCGGCTTCGGACTTGGATCACTCCATCCGTAGCCAGCACGGTCATAGCTGCACACTCGCGTTGTCTTTGCAATTGCCGGCTGGACGCCAGTCCACGTAAGCGAGTCGTCCGCGATTCCCGACTCAAGCAAAACCGTCGGTGATCCACTTCCCCGGCAGTTGAGATGGAGCCGGTAGCCACCAATATCGATCAGCTTTCCGGGAGCAGGATGCTCTGCCAGATCCGCCCTCGCCCCGACGAATTGATAGATCGCTCCTGTGAGCAGGATTAGAAGGATGCCGGAAACTGAAGCAGCAAATATTCTTCTGGGCATAGCAATATCTCTATCTCTCCGTCGGCGATGCGATCCACTCGGAATCCTACGCCGATCAAATCAAATAGAGTTCTTGATCTCGCGCCATCCACGCGGAGCTATACTCTTCGTATGGCAACCGCGGCACAAAATCCTGTGACTGTGCGCTTCTCGAAGGAGACCTCCAAAGCTCTGGTGCAATATGTCTCAGACGGCGCGAACAACGGGTCTGAAGCTATCTCCCACTTCGTAGAGGAGGCGGTACAAGACCGCATCTTCCGCGAAGCTGCTCGTCGCGCCAAAGAGGCTAACGCCAATCGCAGCGAAGAGGAGATACTCCAGGCCGTTGATGAGGCGCTGGATGCGGTGAGACACGCTCGGTGATCGTCGTTCTCGACAGCAACATCTTCTTCAGCGCACTCATTACCCCAAAGGGCTACTCCGCAACCATCTACAACGCGTGGCAGGACCGCCACTTCGATCTGGTCACATCGACAGAACAAATCGAAGAGATCCGAGGCGCCAGCCGTAACAAGAAACTCGCTCAATCCTGCGGCCCCGCGAGGTTGGCGTCATGCTGAATGCGATCCGGAAGGCGACTGTTCTCGATCAAGTGCCGCGCAGTTCGGGGCAGAAGATCCGACCGATTCGTTCCTTCTGAATCTCGCCGCAGCCGCATCTGCCCACTTCTTGGTTAGTGGCGACAAGCGCTCAGGTCTGCTTACTCGACGGCGTATCGAATCCACACGTATTCTGACGCCGAGACTATTTTGCGAAACTGTCTTAGTGGCGCGACACTAACGCTTTTTCTTCTCCTGCAAAGTTCGTCAATAACTCATCCTGCATAACCCAACACGCATCTTGACAGGTATTTCACGAATCTCAATCATCGGAGATGCGTTTCTCTCGAGGTGCCTTTTGCCGCGTCCGTATTGGTCAGGTCATATTCAGATTTCGCTCGTCAGCGTTGGCGTCAAACTCTTCGTCGCCACCGAAGCCAAAGGCGAGATCCGCTTCCACCAGATCTCGCGCTCCACCGGCGAGCGCGTCCGCCATCAGAAGGTCCTCTCCTCGGCCATCGAAGAGGCGCCCGACCAGGCCGCCGCGCCGGTCGAGAAGGACGAGATCGTCAAAGGCTACGAATACTCCAAGGGCCAGTACGTCATGATCGAGCCCTCCGAGATCGCCAACCTGCGCATCCCTTCCAAGAACACCATTGAGATCACGCAGTTTGTGTCGCTGTCCGAGGTTGCGCCTGAATATCTCGAAAAGCCCTACTTCGTCGTCCCTGAAAACGACGTACAGGCCGAAGCCTTCGCCGTCGTCCGCGCAGCGCTCGCCAAGTCGAAGAAGGCCGGCCTGGGCAAGATCGCCTTCGGCGGCCGCGAGCATATTCTCGCCATCACCGCAGCGCCCGGCGACGAGGCCGGCATGATGGCCTACACCATGCGCTACCAGGAAGAACTGCGCAATCCCGCCGAATACTTCAAGGACATCAAGAAGGTGAAGGTCGACTCCGACTCGCTCGAACTCGCCGAGTCGCTCATCAAGAAGCGCACCGCGAAGTTCGACCCCGAGAAGTTCACCGACACTTACGAGACCGCGCTCAAGGAACTGGTCGAAGCCAAGCTCAAGCACCTGCCCATCCCCAAGGAAGAGCCTGCTGCACCACACCGCGCCAAAGTCATTAACCTCATGGACGCCCTCCGCAAGAGCGTGGCAGAAGATGAAGGCGCCAACCTGCCGAAGAAGAAGCCCGCTGCCAGCGAACGCAGCGGCATCTCCATCGTCAAGCCCACCAAGCCCAAAGCCGCCGCAAAACGCAAATCCGCCTAGTGCCGAAAATGGTGTGTCACTTTGGATGCTTCTGCTCTGGAGGCCATTCGGCAACTACGAATGGGTGTTCGACTTTTCGCACGATAGCCGGCTGTGCCGCGCCATGGATGTAGCGCTTGGTGGGACAGACCGTGAAATCTGCGAAGAGGGCTGGCTGCTCGTCTCCACTCTCGCAATCAAAGTATTGGCAGACCAGATCGGCAGATTCCTTATCGGAAGGCATGAAAATATGGTCCGTCCCGATATGCCAAATAGCAAAGAACCCGTCTCCGCGGTACAGAATCGCTCTCCCATGGATCTTGCGGCAAGTTTGTGCTGAGCCGATAGGGCCAAGCAACGCTAACAGCAAATAGGTCGAAAGGACACGCATGGACGGCAGTCTACACCTATGCCGGCATGCATTACTCTTGAATCGCCCGCATCTGATACTTCAGATGGAGCGATCACATGGCGCCTGCGAAAAAGACCGCAAAGAAATCAGCTAAGTCCGTAAAGAAGGCTGTAGCGAAGAAGACTGCCAAACCTGCTGCTGCCAAAAGGCAGACAGCCTCTTCCGCGGTCGATGAGCAGCTCGCGCGCTACCGCTCCATGCGCGACTTCCACATCACCGCGGAACCCTCCGGCAGTAAGAGCGACGCAAAGAAGACCACCAACCCAACCGCCCTCCCTTTCTGTATCCAGAAACACGCAGCCTCGCATCTGCACTACGACTTCCGTCTCGGCTGGAACGGCGTTCTCAAGAGCTGGGCCGTCGCCAAAGGCCCCAGCTATGTCACCGCCGACAAGCGCCTCGCCGTCCAGGTGGAAGACCACCCCATGGAGTACGGCGGCTTTGAGGGCATCATCCCTAAGGGCCAGTACGGCGGCGGCACCGTGATGCTCTGGGACCAGGGCACGTGGGAACCGCAGCCCGCCTATCCCGACGTCGATGCCGGCCTCGCGAAAGGCTCGCTGAAGTTCATCCTCCACGGCACCAAGCTCCAGGGAAAGTGGGCGCTCATCCGCATGGGCGGACACCCCACCAACTCTGCCGCGCAACGCGAAGCGCAACGCAGCAATCCGCCCAAGGCCAACTGGCTCCTCATCAAAGAGCACGACGACTTCGAGCGTCCGCCCACCGACCCGCCCATCACCGAATCCGAGCCCAACTCCGTCGTCACCGGGCGCACGATGGAGCAGATCGCCGCCAGCGAAGACCACGTCTGGAACTCCAAGGACACCCGCTCCGGCCCGAAAGCCTGGTACTCGCAACCCAGCAAATCTCCCGCAGACGAACCGGCTACCAACGCTGGGGTGCCCCATTCATCCCGCGCACGTCGCGGGATGAATGGGAACAATACTGTTCGCTCGCCCACCTCAGAAGGCGCTCCGACCCTCTCTTCCCTTCCTCGCGAAACGCAGCCCGCCTTCCTCCCTCCGCAACTCGCCCAGCAGGCCGAAAACCCTCCCTCCTCCTCCGGCTGGCTCCACGAACTCAAGCTCGACGGCTACCGCATCCAGGCGCGCAAATCCGGCGGCCGCGTCCAACTCCTCACGCGCAAAGGCCTCGACTGGACGCACCGCATGAAGTCCATCGCGGATGAAGTCGCCCGTCTCTCCGCCGCCTCCTGCACGCTCGATGGCGAGGTCGTCGTCCTTCGCCCCGACGGCACCACCAGCTTCGCTGACCTGCAGGCCAGCTTTCAGGAAGGCGCGAAGCACCATCTCACCTACTTCGTCTTCGATCTCCTGCACCTCAATGGCCGCAACCCGCGCTCGCTCGCGCTCTCTGCACGCAAAACTCTCCTTGCGGATCTCATCGCTCACGCCAACTCCGATACCCTCCATCTCTCCGACCACCTTGGCGGCGATGGCACGGCCATTCTGCGCAACGCCTGCCGCATGCACGCCGAAGGCATCGTCTCCAAGCGCGCCGACGCCGCCTACTGCGCCGGCCGCTCCTCCGACTGGATCAAGTGCAAATGCCTTCACGAACAGGAACTCGTCATCGGCGGCTTTACGCTTCCCTCCGCTGGACACACCGGCATGCACGGCATCGGCGCGCTGCTGCTCGGCTACTATGCGCCCGCAACAGGCGGCGCTCCCGCAAAGCTCATCTATGCCGGCCGTACCGGCACCGGCTTCAACCAGAAGACCCACAAGCTCCTGCGCGACAAGCTGGACGCCCTCACGCAAGCCAAATCACCTTTCGACAAAGAGCTGCCCGCCAATCAGCGCCGCGGCGCACGCTGGGTCCGTCCTGAACTTGTCGCTCAAGTCCGCTTCGCCACATGGACGTCAGACAACCTCGTCCGCCAGGCGGCTTTCCTCGGGCTGCGCGAAGACAAGCCCGCCGCTGAGGTCACGCGCGAAACCTCCGCGCCGACGCCCAAATCTTCCCGCCCGCAGAATCCAGCAACGTCTGAACCAAACACTGAAGCCCGGGTGCCCCATTCATCGGCAGCTTCATTGTCGATGAGTGGGAAAGAATCATCCCGTGCGGGTGGAAAAGAAAATGCCCGGGTGCCTCATTCATCGACAGCTTCATCGTCGATGAGTGGGAAAGAATCATCCCGTGCGGGTGGAAAAGAAAATGCCCGGGCGCCCCATTCATCGACAGCTTCATCGTCGATGAGTGGGAAGAAGAACGATCGCACCACGAACGACGCACAACAAACAACGTCCAACGCGCTCCCCCACCCACCCATTCGCCTTACTCACCCGGACAAAATTCTCGATCCCCTCTCCAGCCTCACCAAACAAACCCTGGCCGACTACTACTTCGCCATCGCGCCCTGGATTCTTCCGCACATCGCCGGCCGCCCGCTCACCATCGTTCGCTGTCCCGAGGGATCCTCCAGCCAGTGCTTCTTCCAGAAGCACGTCAACGCCACACTCCCGCCGGGCATCGGCTCCGTCATGGTCACGGACAAGAAATCCGGCGTGCCCGAGCCTTACATCACGCTTGTGGACAATTCCGCCACGGCCACAACTCTCGCCTCGCTCGCGCAGCTTGGCGTGCTCGAACTTCACCCCTGGGGTTCCTGCAACGACGACCTCGAACACCCCGACCGCCTCATCTTCGATCTGGACCCCGACGAATCTCTTCCATGGTCTACCGTCGTCGCTACCGCACAGGACTTCCGCACCCGCCTCAAGCAGTACAAGCTCGTCAGCTTCCTCAAGACCACCGGCGGCAAAGGCCTGCACGTCGTCGTGCCCTTCACCCGCTCACCCACGCTCGATTGGTCCACGGTAAAAGATCTCGCCCACCGCTTCGTCCTCGCCATGGAGCGCGAGAATCCGCGCCTCTACCTCACCAAGATGAGCAAGGCCGCGCGCGCCGGAAAAATCTATCTCGACTATCTCCGCAACGAGCGCGGCGCAACCGCCGTCGCACCGTACTCGCCCCGGTCCCGCCCAGGCGTCAACGTCTCCATGCCGCTGGACTGGAAAGAGATCGCTCCGTCCGGCGAGTACGCCACCGCCCGCCCTGAGTTTTCTGTCGCCAACTTCCTCGACTGGCGCCCCCGCCTCAAAAAAGACCCGTGGAAGGCTTTGCTATCCACACAGCAACCGTTTAGCGCGGCATCTATAACGTGATCTCTATTGCAAGCGACGAGTCTTGGTCAGCGCATCCATCGACGTGCTAATTCCTCTCCGTACGTCGAATTCCGCAATACCATCGCACGGCAATAGCGTCTCTACCTCGCTGTACAGACTGAGCGCTTCCTCGAATCTTCGTTGTTCGAAACGTATCTCAGCCAAGTCGAATCTGGCTCTAGCCCTGATCTCCGTCGATCCATTCTGAGTCGCTCGCTCCGCTATTCTCGCAGCCTCATCTAGCCGCTTAAGCTGCACAAGACAAGTGATCCGGTAGAACTCAATGTCTACATGAAGTTCACGTGCGGGAAGGAATTCTTCCGCCTCATCAAATCTGGATAGCGCTTCTGTATATCGACCGAGATGGCAGAGAGCAAATCCGCACTGCGCAAGATTCTCATAACGGTGTTCGCGAAATTCCGGAGCGAGAAGAATAGGATTTTCCAGATTGAGCAGGAACAGTTCAAAAGCCTTCTGCGGCTCAGCGAAGCTAAGGAAAAAGCATCCAGCGACGTAGTTGCGGAACGGCTCTTCTCCTGGCAAAGGTCGCAATTGATAGAGCTTATCGATCGCGCCGCGAGCCATTGCTTCATTGCGAATGTTCGTTGCGCAGACAACTAGATTCGTTAGGTACAACAGCCGCTCGGAATCGTCTGTCGCGCTGGCTATCGAATCCTCGATCTGATGAATAGCGTCTTCATATCTGCCAGAGACCTTGAGCGCCTCAATGTCGTCAATCTTCTCATTGCTCATGCGAGCATCACCCCTGCCCGTATGTCGCCTTTGGTCCGTGCTTGCGGAAGTAGTGCCGATCGAGCAGCGCCTGCGTCACCACATTCACCTCGGCCTTCAGCGTCAGCGTCTTGAAGGCCATCTTCGCGCAGTACTCCAGCACCACCGCGTTGTGCGCCGCATCATGCGCGTCCGTACCCCACGCAAACGGAGCATGCCCCGCCACCAGGCACGCCGGTACCGCCGACGGATCTATTCCCTTCCCGTTGAACTCCTCCACAATCGCCATCCCTGTCTCATGCACATAGCGCCCGCCGATTGCCTCATCGCTCAGCGGCTTCGTGCACGGCACCGGCCCATAAAAATAATCCGCATGCGTCGTTCCCAGCGCCGGGATCGCCATCCCCGCTTGCGCGAAGCTCGTCGCAAACTCCGAGTGCGTATGCACTACCGCGCCAATCGTCTTGAACTCGCGATACAGCAGCGTGTGCGTGTCCAGGTCGGACGATGGTTTCAGCTTGCCCTCGACGATCTTGCCGTCCAGGTCCGTCACCACCATGTGCTCGGGCCGCAGATCGTCATAGTCCACGCCCGACGGCTTGATCACCACCAGCCCCTGCTCGCGGTCCACTCCGCTGGCATTGCCAAATGTGTAGAGGACCAGCCCCCGCTTCACCAGCTCCAGATTCGCTTCCAACACAGCCGTGCGCAATTCCTTCAATAGCATGGCACCAGCATACAACCGGAGTAGCAGCGGGCTTCAGCCCGCGGTAAAGAGCACAACAAGTGGGCGGCTTTAGCCGCGGGCTTTGAACCAGATCAACGTCTTCTCGTCAGCCACCACAGCATCACAATCGCCAGCGTCACAATCGCGCTCCCCGGCCACACCCACCAGCCGCTCTCGCTGGAATAGCTCACCACCAGGCATCCGCTCAACCCGGCGCACACCACCGCGCTCATCACGCCTACCGCAATAGCTTTTGCGATTCTCCCCACCGCAGCCACCTACTGCATCAGGCTCTCTTCGCTCGACCGCAGCCGCAGAATCCGGTCGATCGCATACGGCGCGCGGTGGCTCGGCGTATGGAAGTGCCGCACCTGCAGCTCGCCCAGCAGCCCGATCCCCAGCATCTGAATCCCCCCCAGCAGCAACACTCCCGCAACGATGAACAGCGGTCCATGAACCTGCAGCACGTGCTGCCCGGTCATCACCTTCACCACCAGCAGCCACATCGCCAGTACTCCGCCGCTCAGCATGCCCAGCGCGCCGATCGACCCGAAGAAGTGCAGCGGCCGCGTCATATACCGCAGCAGAAACCGGATCGTCATCAGGTCGAAGAACACGCGCACCGTTCGCCCGATTCCATAGTGGCTCTGTCCATGCTGCCGCGCCGGGTTCGAGATTGGTATCTCGCAGATGCTCGCGCCGTACCAGCTCGCCAGCGCCGGAATAAACCGATGCATCTCGCCATAGAGCGGTATGTTGTGGATCACCTCGCGCCGGTACGCCTTGAACGTCGTCCCGAAGTCGTGAATGTCCACGCCGCTCACCCGCGCCATCATCCAGTTCGCGCACGCCGACGGAATGCGCCGCAGCAGCAGGTTGTCTCCCCGCTGCGCGCGCCATCCGCTCACCACGTCATAGCCCTCTTCCAGCCGCGCAATAAAGTTCGGAATCTCCTCCGGATCGTGCTGCAGATCGCCATCCATCGAGATCACGAACTCGCCCTGCGCATGATCGAAACCCGCCGCCAGCGCCGACGTCTGCCCAAAATTCCTTCGCAGCCGGATCACGAGCACGCGGCTGTCCACCGCCGCAATCTCTTCCAGCAGCCGATACGTACGGTCGCGCGACCCATCGTCCACAAACACCATCTCGAAAGGCTCGCCCACCTGCTCCATCACCAGCTTCACCCGGTCATAGAGCGCGGTAACGTTGTCCTCTTCGTTGTGGAACGGCACGACAATGGAATACTTCGGCACACTCAGATGATACGCCCGAACCGGCCACGGGTCCGGGTGCCCCACCCAAGCTCGACTTGGGTGGGTTGCTCTTCGGATTGAGCAGGCAGGGCCAGACCGCAGTGGGGAATCAAGGTTGGTTCGCAAATCCCACCTTCGTGTCTCGACGAGACATCCCGCGCCACGCACAATAGCTCCATGGGAGAAGGCGGAGCCAAACGCATCGTCGTAGTCCTTGCCATCGCCGCGGTCGCAGCCGTCGGCGTCTTCTGGTACTGGCAGCACGCCAAACAGCGCGCGCTCGGCAGCGGCAAGGTCTACGTCAAGAATCAGGGCGCGGACCAGAGCCAGCCTGCGTCCAACCCGCCGTCCTCACAGAACCCTGCGGCCTCTCAGCCTGCAACCGGAGCGCAGCAATCCTCCGCCGCCACCCCGCCGCCATCTGGCGCAAAGCCATCCGCCGCCATCGAGAAGATACCCTCCGCACCGCAGCCGCCTCCGCACGCCGCGATACCCGCCATGACGCAGCCGCGCGGCGCCATCGCGATTCCTACCTCGGACAGCATTCCGCGCAATCCGCCCAACGGCCTTATCTTCGCGGGCGCCGGAAAATACCAGCTCTATCGTCAGGGCGACATCACCTGGCGCCTCAATACCAACACCGGCCGCAGCTGCATCATCTTCGCCACCGATACGCAATGGGCAAAAGTCCGCGTATGGGAGTCCGGCTGCGGCGCAAGCTGAACTTCTCGGCGAGCATCAATTATTTTCAGACGCCGTCATCCTGAGCGAAGCGAAGGATCCCTGTATTTGCCTTTTGCTTTTGCCCGTCATTCTGGACCACGCAGTGCGCCCAGAATCGCATTTGTCGCGCGCAGGCGCTACCCCCGCATCAACCCCAAAAATCCCGCCGGCCGCACCTTCGCACCCGGGAACACCACCTCAAGATTCTTCGCCCCGAGCGTCTTGTACGCCGTCTCGCCCAGCACCGTGCGGAAGTCCGTCGTCACCGCCAGGTCGCGGCCTTCGTTCAACTGTTCGTTCTCCACGCCGGGCCACTTCCCGTACACCTTGCCGCCCTTCACCGCTCCGCCCAGCACAAACATCACATTCGCGTGCCCATGATCGGTGCCGCCGGTCCCATTCTGCCGCGCCGTCCTTCCGAACTCGCTCATCGTCACTAGCGTCACGTTCTCCGCATCGTCGCCCATATCCCGCCAGAAGGCCGCAATCGCCGTCGAGAACTCCGTCAGCCGGTTCGCCAGTTGCCCATTCGCGCCACCCTGGTTCTGGTGCGTGTCCCATCCGCCAATATCGGTAAAGGCCGCCTCGACTCCAAGGTTTGCTTTCATCAACTGCGCGATCTGCTTCAAACTATTGCCGAACGCTCCCGCCGGATATTCCACACCCGCGAGCGGTTTGTACTCCGCCGGATTCGCCGCCTTCAGCATCTTCACCGCCTCAAACGTCTCCTGCCCTGTCCCCTGCAGCACCGTATCCGTGCTCTGGTCATACATTGCCTGGAACGCATTCGAGATCGGCGATGTCGTTTGTCCCCGCCCGCCTACAGAAAAGTCCGCCAGATTGTTGAGCGCGATCGCGGGCATCTTACCCTGCAGCGTCCGCGGAACCTGCGCGCCCAGCGCCACCGCGCGAAACGCCGACGCCTTCTCCTCCGGGGCCGCCTCCAGCGCGCGATTGAGCCAGCCATCCTCGGTTGACTTCAACCCCGGCGTGCCACTCTCCATGTAGTCCTGCGCATCGAAGTGCGATCGCGTCGGGTCCGGCGACCCCGCCGCATGCACGATCGCCAGATGTCCCTGGTCGAACAGCGGCTTGAACCCCGCAATCTGCGGATGCAGCCCGAAGTGTCCATCCAGGTCGATCACTTCGTTCTGCTGGACCGCAATCGTCGGTCGCATCGCATAGTAGTTCTGCTCGGTGTACGGCACCACCACATTCAGGCCGTCCACCGCCCCGCGCTGGAAGATCACCACGAGCTTCTTCTTGTTCGCCGCCGCCGTCGTCATCTCCGCCAGAACGCTGCGGGAAAGAAACGCCGGAATTGCCGAAGTCCCCACCAGCGCCAGCGCGCCATTCTTCATGAACACGCGCCGTGAAACCCGCCGCCGCTCCGCATCCCGTCCACAGATGTCACATCCCCAGTCACTCACATCCGCCGAATTCCAACCTCTGCTCGCCATCTTCGCACCTCGCTGCCTCTGAGAACTGAGAACTAACAACTGAAAACTATCTCCGCTGAAACTCCGGCGACCCCAGCATCAGTCCTGCCATGATGGCCGCCTGCCGGTCATCCTGCTGCTGGTTCCTCAACGCTGCAGCCGCTGCCGGACCGCCTCCGCCAAACAACCCCGCCAACTGTCCGCCGCCACCGCCCAGCAATCCACCGCCGCCAGTTTGGAACTCCTTCGCCGCCTGAATCGCCGCCGTCGTGTCATTCGATTGGCTCAACACTGCCATGCGCGTCTTCTCGCTCAGCGGCTGGTCCAGCAGAATCGTCTCGAGCCTTCGTTCCTTCGCCGCGACCTCGGGATCGATATATCCGTTCCCTCCGTCCGCGTTCGCCATCTCCGCCTTGCGCGGCGTCACCGTGCCCGTCAACCGCGTCCAGTCGGTGCGCACACCCGGCAGTTTGTCGCCCGCCAGCACCAGCGCAAAGTTCATCCGATTCACCAGCGCGCCCGTATTCGTCCAGCCCTCGCTCTTCCACGAATAACCGTTCGGTGTCTGCATTCCATAAAGCGGCATACCCAGCTTGTCCAGCGCCGCCACCAGGGCCAGTGAGTTGTTGACCTGTGCGCCGCTCGCCCGCACAGCGGAGATCACAAACTCCTCCGGCGTCTTCACCTTCGCATGCGCGGTCGCCGGCGCCCAGAACTCCTGCGACTCGAACATCGTTCGCAGTACCGTCTTGATGTCGCCGTCCGACTTCAGATACGCCTGCGTCATTCGCTCCACCAGCGCAGGCGGAGGATCGTCGCTCACAAATCGCACCGCCAGCTTCGTCGAAATAAATTTCGCCGTCGCCGGGCTGGTTGCAAGCATGTGCAGCACCTCCAGCCCTTCCTTCATGCCATCTTCTTTGATCGTCTTGCCCAGCACCACCTTGGTGCCCGGCTCATGCTTCCGCTCATCGAACTGGAATGCCGCACCGCGCACCGGCGGCTCGATTCCCCAGCCCGTAAATACCTTCGCCACCTGGATCACATCGGCCTGCGTGTAGCCGCCATTCACGCCCAGCGTGTGCAACTCCATCAGCTCGCGCGCGTAGTTTTCATTCAGCCCTCGGTCCTTCAGCGCCGCCTTCACCTGCGGATTCTGCGCGCGCGCCGCGGCCCGCCCACCGTTCTCCGCCGCCTGCGAGTTCGGCCCGATGCTCTGCCAGTTGTCCAGATACACCTGCATCGCCGGACTCTCCGCCGTCGCCACCAGCAGGTCCTCGAACTTGCCAAGAGCATGGGGCAGAATCGTCTCGCGCTCATACGCCGGAATCAGATACGGCTCGTTCTGGTTCTTGCGCACATACACGTTGAAGTGGTTCAGCCAGAAGTCCGTCATCACGGCCTCAAGCTGCCTGTTGCTCTCCAGATCGCGCAGCATCCGCACCTGCATCTCTTCGGCGCCCACCATGCGGGTCGAATTCTGCATTGCCGCGAAGATCTCGCGCTGCTGGCCGCTCAGCCCTTGCCCAAACTGCGCCAGCTCCGGGCCGCTCAGGCTCTGGCGAAATGCCAGGAAATCCTTCGGCGGCATCGCGATCACCCGCCTCATCCGCTCATCCGGCGGCAGGTTCAGGATTTTTACCGCTTCCAGGTCTCGGTACAGCTTGTCCACGTGCGCATCCGGCGCGCTCGTATCGCTCACATCGGACTTCGGCAGCGCAGCACTCTGCTGTCCAGCCTTCATGTCCTTTCCCGCGGCCATCGCTTCGTAGTCCGGCATCCCTCCACTCATCGCATCGCTGCTTTGCGACGGTGCGGCCTGCGCATCTTTTTTTGCCGATCTCCGTTCAATCGGGGCAGGCGCCTGCGCGGATGCACTGCCGGATACAGTCCCATCGCTCATCATCTGGCCGCCGCTGGGTGCGCCGGAGTCCATCGTGTTGGCTCCATTCGCAGCGGCCGCTGCATCCTTCTCCTGCTTCTTCTGCTGCTGCTCCTTGTACAAGGCAATCTGGTCGGCATAGATCGCCCGCTCTGCGGGATCGTTCGGAATGGACAACTGGTTCTGCTGATACAACTGCGCAAACCTGCCGCGAACCCCGGGGCGGCCCGGCGCCATCGGCCCCATTCCCATTCCAGCGCCCCGCTCTTCCCGCATTGAGAGCTGCCGGATCACCTGCTGGCCCGGATATCTCACCATCAGCTCCTGCTGCGACAGAAACATCGCCGGGAACTGAGACTGCAAGCGCGCATCCAGAGCCGAGTCGTCAATCTTCTCCGGGTTCAACTGCTGCTCGAACCATTCCGTCAGGCCCATCTTTTCCACGGCTGCCACATCGCCCGGGCGTGGTCCGAACGTCAGCCGGTTCAGTGCATGCTCAATACGGATCTCCACCTTGCTTTGAGCAACTCCGCCTTCCTTTTGCGCAGTGGGCCCCCGTTTGTCCTGGTTGCCGGCCGCCATCAGCGGCTGGTTCACCATCAGCACACAAAGCGCGAAGGCCAGCGCCGTCCGCACACCGCCCTGCCAACCCAGACCGCATTCGCGCAGTTCAGTCACCACGCCCAATTTGCGTCGCTCGCCGGAAACTCCCATTGCATCCACCTTGTTCATTGCTGCGTCATTCTGGATCGCGTAGCGTGTTCAGAATCCCCGTATTTCCTGCGGGTAGGGCACGCACGCCGCACGCGCCATTTCACAGACTAGTACCGGGCCCACGCCACTTGCCAGCAACAACGCATACGTTCCAAGAAAACCCGCATCCGCGTCACCAGTTGCGCAGCCTCTGCCAAGCTCATCTCAAGTTTCGAAAACCAGGCTGTCAGCCGATAGCTCTGAACTGACAGCTCGAGGTACATCTGTCTTTTCTGCCTTCTATGCCCACCACGCACCAGGTCGCCCAGCCATCTCGCCCTCACGCACCCGCCTCGAACCTCGAACCGCGCACCTCGAAACTCAAGATACTGCCCCAAACCTCGAAAAAGCTGTCAAGACCCCCATCCGATCTAAAACATTGCAACTCCTTGGCCTGTCTTGAAATAAATTCCTGCGCGAAGTGGCATAACAGTTTGGTCCCAACCGGTAGAATAGAGATAGGGCAAATTTACGCAACACGGCGCATGATGAGGTTCCGCTGAGGTTTTCCGTGCAAGCTGCTGATTCGAGGAATTTTGTGCGTAAGCTATCAATTATCAATATTTTGCGGGGCTGGACCCCCCGCATCTCTCTGAATCCAGATATTTTGCGCCCAAAATACCCCCAAAAAGATTCCGCTGTTTACGCTGCCCGTCGTTTCGAGCTGGCCGTCCCGTGCCTTCGGCTTTTTGGTATTGCCTGCCTTCTGCTGTTTACTGTTGCTGCGCTCTCAGCGGCCGCGCAGACCTCCGCGCCCGCCGCGCTGCCCGACGCACCCGGGCCATCCGCCTCCGCCGCCAAACCGGAGCCTGTCCCCACCGGCCCAACCGTAGTGATCGACACCTCTATGGGCCGGCTTACCTGCAAGACCTTCGAGAAGGAAGCTCCCAACACCGTCGCCAACTTCATCGGCCTCGCCGAAGGCACCAAGGACTACACCCACGTCGCAGGCGGCCCCAAGATTCACGGCAAACCCTTCTACGACGGCCTCACCTTCCACCGCGTCATCCCCGGCTTCATGATCCAGGGCGGCGACACCGCCGGCGACGGCTCCGGCGACGCCGGCTACTTCTTCGACGACGAGATCGTCCCCGGCCTCACCTTCTCCGTTCCCGGCCGGCTCGCCATGGCCAACTCCGGCCCCAACACGGACTCCGCCCAGTTCTTCATCACCGAAGCCGCCGAACCCGACCTCGACGGCCACTACACCATCTTCGGCCAGTGCGATCCGCATTCCGTGCTGATCGTCGCCTCCATCGCCCGCGTCGAGCGCAACGCGCAGGACAAGCCGCTCACGCCCGTCACCATCAACCACGTCACCATCGTCCGCCCCGGCCAGCCCATGCCGCCCCTGCCCGCCACCCCGGCGCCCGCGAATTCAGCCGAACCTGCAACTCCTTCCACGCCACCACAGAAGTGATCGCGCCTAACCTAGTCCCTAGCAACCAGTCCCTAGTCCCTGGAGAGAAAATGCCAACCAAGCCCGGAACCTACGCCACCTTCAACACCTCGCTCGGCAAGATCGTCGTCGAGTTGTTTGAAAAAGACGCGCCCCAAACTGTCGCCAACTTCATCGGCCTGGCCGAAGGCACCAAAGACTGGAACAGCCGCTCGAAGAAAGGCGCGAAGCTCTACGACGGCACCATCTTCCATCGCGTCATTCCCGATTTCATGATCCAGGGTGGCGACCCCGAAGGCTCCGGCATGGGCGGCCCCGGCTACAAGTTCGCCGACGAGACCAAAGGCTCGCCCCACGGCTTCCAGAAGCCCGGCAAACTCGCCATGGCCAACGCCGGCCCCAACACCAACGGCAGCCAGTTCTTCATCACCGTTGCGGACACCAGCTGGCTCAGCGGCAAGCACACCATCTTCGGCGAAGTCGTCGAAGGCTACGACGTCGTCGAGAAGATCAGCAAAGTCCCGACCGCTGCCCAGGACAAACCCAAAACCCCCGTCGTCCTCGAATCCGTCACTATCGAAAGAGTGGCGTAGTGAATCCAATCCCAGCCAACTACGGGTTGACACTTCCAGCAAGTGATCTCGCAGAGAAGCGAACGATGGCGGAAGCGCTCGCGCTGATGCTAATCCGCGATATTCCGCCACCATTGACCATGCCTGAGAAGAACAGCGAATGGACGAAGAATGTACGTCGGAAGCTTCGTAGCCCGCTGGCCGGTGGTGAATTCATTGAGCTGGATTGGAAGTGCTTTCCCGCTGACCCAGAAAGTTCCAAAGGAGAATTCCTCGTCGATTTCCTCTGGTGGAGAGCGCGGGAAGGAGCCGTACTCGTCGTCGAATCCGAATGGTCCCCAAATATGAGCGAGGTCTTGACGGATTTCGATAAGCTCGCGGTGATTAAAGCACCTTTCAAGCTAATGATCTACAGCACGTATCCGCGTGGTCCTTCGTCTGAGGACCTCAAACGAGAGTTCGAGGATCATCTATCAAACTACCGGCAGCACATAGAGGGAGAAACGTACATATTCATCGAGTTCTTGCCACACGAACGAGCGCAAGCATTAGTGTGGCAAGCCGATGCTAACGGCGAAATTAGGAACGTGGTTCTATCAAGCCTGGTTCCAGAACAGCACATCACCCGCCCGAACTGAAGCGGGCTTATGCAACTCCGATCACCGAGCAAAGCTCCTTCACCGCGTCCGCAGACTTGTTCAGCGCCGCCTGCTCCTCAGCGGTGAGATTGATCTGGATGATCTGCTCCAGGCCCTTCGCGCCCAGCTTGCACGGTACGCCGACGTACAGGCCCGAAATACCGTACTCGCCTTGGAGATACGCTGCACAAGGAAGAATCTTCTTCTTGTCCTTCAGGATCGCCTCTACCATCTCCACCGTCGCCGCGCTTGGCGCGTAGTAAGCTGACCCGGTCTTCAGATGCTTGACGATCTCCGCGCCGCCATTGGCCGTGCGCGATTCAAGCTCCTTCAGCCGCGCCGGCTCGATCAGTTCCGTGATCGGAATGCCCGCCACCGTCGAGTAGCGCGAGAGCGGCACCATGGTGTCGCCGTGCCCGCCTAGAACAAAGGCTGTGACGTTCTCCACCGAAACCTTCAGCTCTTCGGCGATGAACGTTCGGAAGCGCGCCGAGTCCAGCACGCCCGCCATGCCGATCACGCGCTCGCGCGGCAGCCCGGCCTGTTTGAACGCCGTCTGCGCCATCGCGTCGAGCGGATTGGAGACGATGATCAGGATGCAGTTCGGCGAAGCAGCCACAGCCTTCGTCACCACGTCGGACATGATCTTGAAGTTGGTGTTGAGCAAGTCATCGCGGCTCATGCCCGGCTTGCGCGCAATGCCCGCGGTGATGACCACGATGTCCGAGTTGGCCGTATCGGCATAGTCGTTCGTGCCGACAACTGACACGTCGCGCTTCTCGATCGGCATCGCCTCCAGCAGGTCCAGCGCCTTGCCCTGCGGGACGCCTTCGACCACATCGATCAGTACTACATCCGCGAGTTCCTTCGCTGCGATCCAGTGCGCAGCGGTCGCGCCTACGTTTCCTGCTCCAACAATCGTTACCTTTTTCCTGCCCATGCAATCTCCAAGTCTTGTCATTCCGCAGCGAAGCGGAGGAATCTGATTCTCGAAATTCCCGATTATCCGTCTGGTTACATGTTCTCGATCATGCGCGTGGCGAACTCGCTGGTCTTCACCTTGGTTGCGCCCTGCATCTGCCGCTCGAAGTCGTAGGTTACGTACTTCTGCTGGATGGTCTTCTCCATCGACGACTCGATCAGCCGCGCGGCCTCGCTCCATCCGATGAAGTCGAACAGCATCACGCCCGAGAGCATCACGGAGCCAGGGTTGATGACGTCCTTGTCCGCATACTTCGGCGCAGTGCCATGCGTCGCCTCGAAGACCGCGTAACCGTCGCCGACATTGGCGCCAGGCGCGATGCCCAACCCGCCAACCTGAGCGGCCGCCGCATCGGAGATGTAGTCGCCGTTGAGATTCGTCGTCGCGAGCACCGAATAGTCCGAAGGCCGGATGATGATCTGCTGGAAGATCGAGTCGGCGATCCGATCGTTGACCAGCACCTTCGACTTCCACTTGCCGCCACCGTGCGATGCTCCGATCGCCGCCAGGACGCTCTTCACCTCCGCGACCACGCCCTCGCCGAACTCTTTTGGCGCAAATTCAATGCCCGGCTCGATAAGCGCCGCATTTTCTTCCGGCGTAATCTTCGGGTTTGCTTCAAGGTTGCCGAGTATCCAGCTCTCGCGCTCCGTCACCGTCTGCTCACGGAACTCCTGCGTAGCAACTTCGTAACCCCACTCCCGGAACGCGCCCTCGGTGAACTTCTGGATGTTGCCCTTATGCACCAGCGTCACCGTCTTGCGGTTGTTGTCCAGGGCATACTGGATCGCCGCGCGCACCAGCCGCTTTGATCCGGTGATCGAGATCGGCTTCACACCAACGCCCGAATCGAGCCGGACCTTCTTCTTGCCGCCCTTCAGCATGTCGTCGTTCACGAACTTGATGAACTTCTCCGCCTCGGGGGTTCCTTCGCGGAACTCGATGCCGGCGTAGATGTCCTCCGTGTTCTCGCGGAAGATCACGACATCGAGCTTCTCCGGATGCTTTACCGGGCTGGGTACGCCGCTGTAGTACTTCACCGGGCGGATGCATTGATAGAGGTCCATCAACTGGCGCAGCGCGACGTTTAGGCTACGGATGCCGCCGCCCACCGGCGTCGTCAAAGGTCCTTTGATGGATACACGAAAGTCTACCGTCGCCTTCACCGTGTCGTCCGGCAGCCAGTTCTGCGTCTGGCGATAGCTCTTCTCGCCGGCCAGCACCTCATACCATGCGACCTTGCGCTTGCCGCCGTAGGCTTTCTCAACAGCCGCGTCGAACACGCGTTGCGAAGCCTTCCAGATGTCGCGGCCTGTTCCGTCGCCCTCGATAAACGGAATGATGGGGTTATCGGGAACAGTGTACTTTCCGTTGGCGTACTCGATCGCCCTGCCGTTTGCGGGGACAGGGATGCCGTTATAACTGGTCTGCATGTGTGGGGAAACTCCAGTGAAATCCGGGAATGAAGCGACATCTTGAGGCTACCATCCGCGCGAGAGCGCACGCAATTTGTGCCGCGCGATGATCGGTCAGCAAGCGATCGTCCCAAAGCTTCCGCGGCCGCACTTTCCCTCGCACGATCACCGCTCCAGCCGCGCGAAGTTGTAACATTCCGCTGCGCTGTTTGTGATAAGTTTGACAAGGCTCAACCGCTCGGCGCGTGCATCAGAAATTCCAGCGCAACTTCGCGGGCCGCCACATCTTTCGACTCTCCGGAGGGTCTCCCCATTGGGCAAGGACATGGTCCCAAAGCGCCTCTTCTTCACCAAGGGCGTAGGCAAGCACAAGGAACGCCTGACTTCCTTTGAGATGGCGCTTCGCGACGCAGGCATCGCCTCACAGAACCTCGTGCGTGTCTCATCCATCTTTCCGCCAAACTGCAAGCTCATCCCACGCAAGGAAGGGCTGAAGTACCTGCATCCCGGCGAGGTCGTATTCGCCGTGGTGGCCGAAAACTCCACGCGAGAGCCCCACCGTCTGGTGGCCAGCTCAATCGGAGTTGCGATTCCGACGGACCGCTCAACCTACGGCTATCTCTCCGAGCACCACAGCTTCGGTGAGACGGATGACCAGGCCGGTGATTACGCCGAGGAGCTTGCGGCCGAGATGCTGGCGACCACGCTCGATGTGGACTTCGATCCCGACAAGAGCTGGGACGAGAAGAAGGAGATTTACCGCATCTCGAACAAGATCGTGCGCACAGCCAATGTCACGCAGTCTGCGGTAGGTCACAAGAACGGCTTGTGGACGACGACGATCGCCGCCGCAATCCTGATCTTCGACGATAAGAAGTAGCTTGAACCTGAGACAATGAGAGGCGCTGGCGTTGGCCGGCGCCTTTTCTGCTGGAGTGATGTATGGAAGCGAACATAACTCGCGTTGCGCTTATCCAGATGAAATGTGCCCCTTCCACCGCTGAGAACCTTGATCGCGCGGCGGATTTCGTGCTCCAGGCGGCTCGCGGCGGCGCGAAGATCGTCTGCCTGCCGGAGCTGTTTCGTGCGCAGTACTTCTGCCAGCGCGAGGACCATGCGCTCTTTGCGCTCGCTGAATCGATTCCTGGCCCAAGTACCGAACGACTTGCCGCCATCGTGCGCGAGGAGAAGATCACCCTCGTCGCTTCCCTCTTCGAGCGGCGCGCAGCAGGCATCTATCACAACACCGCGGCCGTGCTCGATCCCCGCAGCGAAGCGCGCGACAACATCGCGGGCATCTACCGCAAGATGCACATCCCGGACGACCCGCTCTACTATGAGAAGTTCTACTTCACGCCCGGTGATCTTGGCTTCCGCTCCATCCCGACGAGCTATGGCAACGTCGGCACGCTCGTCTGCTGGGATCAGTGGTATCCCGAGGCCGCGCGGCTCACAGCGCTCCACGGGGCGGAGATTCTCTTCTATCCCACGGCCATCGGCTGGCACCCGAGCGAGAAGACTGAGTTCGGTGAAGCACAGTACTCAGCGTGGCAGACCATGCAGCGCGCACATGCCATTGCCAATGGAGTCTTCGTCTGCGCGGTAAACCGCGTGGGACACGAGCACGGCGACGTACTGCACGATGGCATCGACATTCATGGTCCCGGCGATCACACTCCGCTGTGCGGCCTTGAGTTCTGGGGCGGCAGCTTTATTGCCGATCCCTTCGGCCGCGTGCTTGCACAGGCCTCGCATGACAAGGAAGAGATACTCGCCGCCGATCTCGATCCCAGGCTGATCGAGGTCACGCGACAGCACTGGCCGTTTCTCCGCGACCGGCGCATCGACGCCTATGGCGGAATCACCGGCCGCTTCCTGGATTCGTCGAGCGATTAGCGTTGAGCCGATCGGGTGGCAAGTTCCCTGCATCGCACAAGCATCGACCGCCAGACTACGGAAACAAACCGGGATTCTTTACGCGACTGCGTTGGTCAGCGCGTTGCCTACCCCATTGAAGGAGTTGCCGATCGCGTTCGAGAGGCCCTTCATCGCGGCGAGTGCGCCAAGGCCGACCAGAGCGGCCACGAGAGCGTACTCAATCAGATCCTGGCCCGACTCTTCCTTCAATAAGGCAGATAGTATGTGCTTCAGGTTATTCATTTGTTTTCTCCTGGGATAGTGTGTGTGCTCTGAGTCCGCGAAGTTGCTGCACAGCGGCTGCTAAGGCGTTAGTAGACCTTATCGGGCGGGAGGGGGGACCACATCAGCGGGAGCACACCTGGCGTGGACTTTGGTAATGCAGAAGCGGTCCGGCAACACTCCGCAACCTGTTCTGAGCAATTATTCTGTGTGGGTCAATTCGCAGATGAGTTCGCGAAACTGGGGCCAGGCGGCGCACAGGCCGTCGCGTGAACCGGACTCATAATCGGCAAAATCGAACCCCGGCGAGACGGTGCACCCCAGGAGCGCCCACTCGCCTCCTGTCACTAGCCGCGAGCCCTGCCAGACACCGCGAGGCACTACTACCTGAGGACGTTGGCCAAGTTCCAGACGATTGCCGATGCGAACGACTTCTCCTCCGCTCACGCCTAGCTGCAACATCTCCACTGCATCGCCGGCGTAGAAGTGGAAGATCTCGTCCGAAGCAAGCCGATGCATCTCGCTGAACGTACCCGGCTCGAGGAGATAGTAGATCGCTGTGCCGGTATGTCGCGCGCCAGAATAGCGGCCATCGCGGAAGACGGATGGCAGCAGCATTTCGCCCGATTCATACGTACGAGTATAGAAACCACCCTCGCGCGGATGTGGCGCAAGCGAGAGAAGCCTCTTCACCTCATCGGCGGTCATGGCGTCACCACGCACGTTGATCTACTGGAAGTTCAGCGACTCTATACCGAGGAACTCCGCCGCTTGTCCCAACTGCTCTTCAATACGCAAGAGCTGGTTGTATTTCGCGATGCGGTCGGTACGAGAAGCAGAGCCTGTCTTGATCTGGCCTGCGTTGGTGGCGACGGCGAGGTCCGCGATGAACGTATCCTCCGTTTCGCCGGAGCGGTGGCTGATGATCGACGTATAGCCGTACCGCCGGCCCAGTTCGATCGCCTCCAGGGTCTCCGAAACAGTGCCGATCTGGTTTACCTTGATCAGGATTGAATTGGCGACCTTCGCGTCGATCCCCTGCTGCAATCTCTCCGTATTGGTGACGAAGAGATCGTCGCCAACAAGCTGGATGTGGCCAATCTTGTCGGTCAGCAACTTCCAGCCATCCCAGTCATCCTCTGCCAAGCCATCTTCGATGGAAACGATGGGATAACGGCTGGCCCAGTCTGCCCAGAAGTCCACCATTTCGGCGGAACTGAGTTCCCGATTGTCGGATTTCTTGAAGATGTACTTGCCCTTCTCCTTGTCGTAGAACTCACTCGAAGCAGGGTCAAGCGCAATTGCGATCTGTTCGCTCGCCGTATAACCGGCCTTCTCAATCGCTTCGAGAATGAGCTCGATCGCCTCTTCGTTTGACTTCAGGTTAGGCGCGAATCCGCCTTCGTCGCCAACTGCCGTGTTGTAGCCCTTCTTCTTGAGGACACCCTTGAGGGTATGGAAGACCTCGACGCCCCACCGCAGCGCATCGGAGAACGTCTCCGCACCGACAGGCATCACCATAAATTCCTGAAAGTCGACGTTCGAATCGGCGTGGCTGCCCCCATTCAGAATGTTCATCATTGGGGTCGGTAGCACGCAGCCATTCACGCCGCCGAGATAGCGATAGAGCGGCAGCTTGAGAGCGTTTGCAGTTGCGCGAGCGCAAGCCATGGAGACAGCGAGGATCGCATTGGCGCCTACCTTTCCTTTATTCGAGGTGCCGTCGACCGCAATCATGGTCGCATCAACCAACCGCTGGTTGGAGGCATCGAGGCCCGCAAGCTCCGGCGCAAGAATTGACTCGACGTTCTCGACTGCCTGGAGGACGCCTTTCCCGAGGTAAACGCCTTTGTCGCCATCGCGCAGTTCAACGGCCTCGTGCTCGCCGGTGGAGGCTCCGGAAGGGACCGCGGCCCGGCCGATGGCGCCGGAGGAGAGAGTTACGTCGGCCTCTACCGTGGGATTGCCGCGGGAATCCAGGATTTCGCGCGCGGTGATAGAGATAATCTCGGTCATATTGCTCCTGTTCATGCTGCCGGCGAGAGTGGCATCGGCGAGGACGCCGGAGACGGCGTCAGGATGGGCTACGATGCGGTGTTCGAGCCGGTCTTTGAGTTGGGGGCGGCGGTCGATGGCGACGGCCGATCCGGAGGTGGAGTGGATGGTTGTGATGAGTTCTGGCTCAGATCGCTTCAACAAGACGGATTCTAGCAAAGGCGAACCGCAGCACGGGACGACTGGGCGATTAGCGTCCGTACCTGGCTAAAACTGCTCTGACATTGCCTTCCGGTGGGAAGATTTTCCTCGATGAGACGAAAAATCGTTTCAGTGGAATGCAAACTTGTGCATATGAATGGCCGCTGGCCAGCGGTCGCGGATTGGATGTTTCTCATTTCAGACGAGCTTTCGTACACGCCGAATGGTACGAAGATTGCACATAGAAATAGCGCATAGCGAACTGCGGGCTCTCCTACCGCGCGGGTTTCGTTGGCAAAGCAACTCCGGGAAGGTTGAAGGGCAGCCCCGAACTGGGCTGCCCTTACCTTTTGCGGCCCGCAAAAAGACTGCGGAGTACCCTGCCTTTGCTTCCAAATGCGACTCGATGAGGCGGCTCTATTTGT
>DATNAU010000213.1:0-2257 GCA_035572415.1 Acidobacteriaceae bacterium | reverse complement strand
GGCTGCTGTTCCAGCCAAAGGCTGCGGCACAGCTTGGCAAGCATCCTGGGCTGATCGTGATTCACGAGTGGTGGGGCCTGAACGACTGGATCAAGGAACAGGCGCAAACCTTTGCTCAACAGGGATATGTTGCGCTGGCGGTGGATCTGTATCGAGGCAAGGTAGCCACCGATGCGGAAATGGCACACGAGCTGATGCGGGGTCTGCCGCAGGATCGCGGCGTTCGGGACCTGACGGCCGCTGCAGCATGGCTGGCGAAGCAGCCGGGTGTGGATGCGTCGCGGATCGGCGCTATCGGGTGGTGCATGGGCGGTGGGTACGCGGCGCAGCTGGCGGTGGCGGATCCCAATCTGAAGGCGGTGGTCATCAACTACGGTTCGCTGCCGACGGACAAGTCGGCGCTGGAGCACATTCATGCGGCGGTCCTGGGGAACTTTGGCGGGCTGGACCGCGGGATTACGCCGGACGACGTGCATGCCTTCGAGGCGGCGATGAAGTCGCTGGGCAAGCCGGTCGATGCGAAGATCTATCCCGACGCCGGACATGCCTTCGAGAATCCGAACAATCAGGGCGGCTACAAAGCAGCGGATGCGGCGGACGCGCAGCAGCGCGCGCGGGCATTTCTGCGGGAGCAATTGCAGCCGCAGGCGTGATGCGAACCTCAGCAGGTTACCGCAGGGACAATGCGATGCTGGAGCGCGGGAAGGGCGATGTTGCGGCATTCTGCGCCGAAAAGCCGCGCAGAATGCCACTTGCTACTCCAAAGGTAACCGTACTCTTCCGCGGGTAACACTCTTTAGTTTGTGCTGTTGTGATGCAGCTTTCGAAAATAATTCTTGCGTGGCGGTTTCTGAACGTGTTAACTATGCAGCCAATATCACAAAAAATCCTGTCCTTGGCTTGTACGGAGAAAGCACGGTTACACAAAAAATATATGAAAATTGGAACGACGATTCGCGGTTACCGCCTTCAGAAAGGTTTATCGCAGGGGGATATCGAGAAGCGTACAGGGCTTCTGCGTTGCTACTTATCTCGCGTTGAAAACGGTCACACGGTACCTTCACTCGATACTCTCGCCAAAATCGCTGGTGCGCTCGAGTTGCCGCTGGCTCAGCTGTTCGCCGAGGACACGCTGGGACGGCAACTACAGTCGCAGAAGCTCTCCGACGACGAACTGCGGTTCCTGACGCAGATTCGCCGCTACTCCACGAATCTGAATGACAGCGATCGCAAGCTGCTGCTGGCGATGGTCAAGAAGTTCGCGACAACCGCGGCGCGGTAGGCCCAGCATCCAGGCGCATCGGTCGATGCGCCACGCTGCTCCCCCAACAATTTGACTGAGGACGACGGCCCGATCAGACCGTGGCTGCCAGGTGGTATGCGCGCAGCCACCAGGCGATCAGCAGCAGGGCAAAGGTCATGGCGGCGACCGTGAGGCCGCGCCTGCGCGTGAACGCGGTGGGGGGCGCGCCGATGCGCGGCAGCAGGGGCAGCCCGAAGACGATTCCGCTGAGGAATCCGCCGAGGTGCGCCATGTTGTCGATCTGCAGGCGCGTGTGGGCGACCCAGATGCCGGCGTCGATGATGAAGTTGATGAGCGCGAATTGCCAGACGCTGCGGCGGAGACGCTTCGTCTCGATCGGCGGAATGGGAATGAGCGGCGAGCGGAGCACCATGAGCAGCACGCCCGCGATGCCGAAGACGGCGCCGGATGCGCCGGCGCTGAGGACGCCATTGGCAGGGGCGAGGCCGAGATCGGGCGGGAATCCGGGATGCACGGCGATGCTGAGCAGATTGCCGGCGACTCCGGTGAGGATGTAGGCGGCGACCATTCCGAATTCGCCGAGCAGCGGCTCGCCGAGCAGGCCGAGATTCCACAGGCACCACATGTTCGCGGCGATGTGGATCCAGCCGAAGTGGACAAAGATGGCGGTGAAGACGCGCCACCACTGATTCCAGATGAGGACGGCGCCGCCGTTGCAGAGCAACGCCTGGGAGAGATTGTCCTGGAAGGTGGGGCCGGTGAGGGAGTGGCTCTGCGCCAGCGTGAAGAGGTAGACGGCGAAGTTGATGCCGACCAGCCAGTAGGTGGCCGGAGCGGAGGCCCAGTGGCGACGCTGAGGACGCTGCGGGCGCGGCGGAGGCTGCGGCGGCGGATACCAGCCACGGGGCTCCTCGACCGGCTGAGTCTCGCCCCAGGCTCCGGGGGGAAGGATCTCCGGCTGCGGCGCGTGGCGCTGCTCTCCGTCGCTGAATG
>DATNAU010000212.1:0-3191 GCA_035572415.1 Acidobacteriaceae bacterium | reverse complement strand
TGTTGAGGACGGCACCGCGGTGACGGCGTATGACGAAGAGGATGTCGCACGCCGGACGACCATGGCGAATGCTGTCGCCTATGCCGAGTGGGAAGGCGTGAAGATCAACTTCGTGGATACCCCAGGCTTCCACATGTTTCTGCATGAGGCGCGCGCGGCGATGCTGCCGGTGGAGGCCGCGCTGGTGGTCGTTAATGCGCAGTCCGGGATTGAGGCGGCGACCGATCGGCTGTGGCGCTGCGCGGCGGAAGTGAATCTTCCGCGGGTGATCGTCGTCAATCAGGTGGACCATCCCAAGGCGGACAGCCGCTCCGGCCGGATGCAGATGCTCGAAAATTTCCAGCAGCGGTGGGGACGCCAGGTTGCGCCGGTGCAACTGCCGATCGTAGACGAGAAGGGCTTCCATGGCGTGGTGGATCTCGTCACGATGCAGGCGTTCTTGTATGAGCCGAATGGCAGCGGGCACGGTGACGTGGGCAAGATTCCGGACCTCTTTGCTGCAGATGCGAAGGCCGCGCACGAGGCGCTGGTGGAGCTCGTGGCCGAGGGCAAGGATGAACTGATGGAGGAGTTCTTCGAGAAAGGGACCATTCCCGAAGAGCACTTGATCGCTGCGCTGCATGAGGCGATCCGCGAAGACAGGATTTTTCCGGTGCTCTACGCCAGCGGGCTGCGCAACGTGGGCACCGACCATCTGCTCGATTTCCTCAAGGTTTACGCACCTTCGCCGGCGGAGCGCGAGCCGATTGCGGCGAAGAGCAAAGCGAAGATGAACGGCAACGCGAACGGGCACGCCGCGACAGAAGAGACGGTGACGCGCAAGGTAGACGATGCTGCGCCCCTGGCGATCTATGCCTACAAGACGATGACCGATCCGTTCACGGGCAAGGTGACGTTCTTCAAGGTCATCAGCGGCAAGATGAGGAGCGATGCATCTCTGGTGAACTACTCGCGCGGCGAGACCGAAGCAGTATCGCACCTCTACATCATGCAGGGACGCAAGACGCTAGAAGTGACGGAGTTGCACGCAGGAGACCTGGGCGCCGCAGTGAAGCTGAAGGTGACGCAGACCGGCGACACGCTGGGCGAGAAGGGTCACGATGTCCTCGTCGACTCGGTTGCGATACCGGAGCCGGCGATGACCTATGCGATTGAGCCGAAGAGCCGCGCGGACGAAGACAAGCTGGCGCCCGCGCTGCACAAGCTGATGGAAGACGATCCCATGGTGCGCTTCTATCGCGATCCGCAGACGAATGAGTTTCTCGTGGCCGGTGCTGGGCAGCCGCATATTGAAGCGCTGGTGTCGAAGCTGGCGAAGCGCTACCACACCAACGTGGTGCTGAAGGCGCCGAAGGTGCCGTATCGCGAAACGATTCGCGGTCGCGCGGAGGCGCAGGGGCGGCACAAGAAGCAGACGGGCGGCCATGGGCAGTTTGGCGATTGCAAGCTGCGCATCGAACCGCTGCCGCGCGGGACGGGGTTCGAGTTCGGCAATGAGATCTTCGGCGGGGCGATTCCGCGTCAGTATGTTCCTGCCGTGGAAAAGGGTGTGCGGGAATCGGCGGCGCGCGGCTACCTTGCGGGCTATCCCGTCGTCGACTTCAAGGTCACCGTCGTGGACGGCAGCTATCACGACGTGGACTCGAGCGAGATGGCGTTCAAGCTGGCGGCGCGGCTCGGCTTTCGCAAATGCATGGAGCAGGCCAAGCCGGCGCTGCTGGAGCCGATCATGAAGCTGGAGATCGAGGCGCCGGATGAGTTCGCCGGCACGCTGATGGGCGACCTCAGCGGGCGGCGCGGACGCGTGCAGGGCATGGAGAGCTCCGGCACAGGCACAGTGATCCGCGCGGAGGTGCCGATGGCCGAGGTGCTGAGCTACGGCACCTCGCTGACCTCGATGACGCAGGGGCGCGGCAGCTACAGGATGGAGATGGCGCACTACGACATCGTGCCGCAGATGATCGCGGAGAAGATCCTCGCGCAGGCCAAGCAGCCTGTGCACGACGAGGAGGAGTAGCTTACCCGGGGCTAAAAGCCCCTTCTCTTTTTAGGCCGTTTTGTGGCGGGGCTGAAGCCCCGCCCTATCCGGACGGCCTCTCCTGTACACTCACCGGATCACAGGTATGGGAGCGGGAGTCTGATGGACCTCTTCAGCAAGGCGCAGGAGGCGGTGCAATTGGTGCGCGAGCGGGCGAAGGTGGCGCCGCGCGTGGGAATCATTCTAGGCTCGGGGCTGGGCGGATTCGCCGCGCAGGTGGCGGATGCAGTGACGATTCCGTATGCGGAGATACCGCACTTTCCGCAATCAACGGTGGCGGGGCACTCGGGCAAACTTGTCGTGGGCACGATTGGCGGCGTGCCGGTCGCGGTGATGCAGGGCCGTGTCCATGCGTACGAAGGCTACGCGATGGAAGAGGTTACGTTCCCGGCGAGGGTGCTGGGAATGCTGGGCTGCGGCAAGCTGATTGTGACCAACGCGGCTGGGGGAATTCGCGCGGACATTGCGCCGGGGTCACTGGTGGTGATCTCCGACCAGATCAACCTGACGGGGCACAATGCGGCGCTGGGCGCGAACGAGCCGCGCTTTGCGTGCATGAAGGGCGCCGGTGAGCGCTTCTTCGACATGACGACGGCGTACTCGCCCGCCTTCCGGAGACTGGCAGCGGAGGAGGCGGCGCGCCAGGGCATCGCGATCAGCGAGGGCGTGTATCTGGCGGTGCTGGGCCCGAGCTTCGAAACGCCGGCGGAGATCCGCGCGTTCCGCACGCTGGGCGCCGACCTCGTCGGCATGTCCACGGTGCATGAGGTGATCGTGGCGCGGCACATGGGTATCGAAGTGCTGGGCATCTCGCTGGTGACGAACATGGCTGCGGGCGTGACCGGCGAGGTGATCGCGCATGAGGACGTGATGGCGATCGGGCGGCGCGTGGAGCAGCAGTTCACGGCGCTGGTGGCGGCGCTGGTACCGCAGATCGATAAAAGCTAAGTTCTCAGTTGTCAGTTCTCAGTTATCAGCTCCTCTTCCAATGCTGATCTGTTGTGGTGCAGCGCCAGAACTGCGTCGCGAGCTTCCTGTGCGGCGATGTGGCGGTCGGCGAGAGCCGCGGCGGAGAACGCGATGGGTGAATCGCTGAAGGTGACCTCGATCTCGATCCCGCGGAAGCCGAGCAGGCGGAAGATGTGCAGCGGGA
>DATNAU010000211.1:0-3777 GCA_035572415.1 Acidobacteriaceae bacterium | reverse complement strand
GCAAACGCAGATCCCCTCCGGGGATGACAAACAAAAGCTGCAACCCACCCGAGCGGAGCATGTACGGGGCAGCACGGCAGCAGGCGGGATATCGTTGGAACGATGGCAGTGTTGAGCTGGAGGCGCAAGGACGATGCTGCGCGTGAAGGTGTTCGCGCGGAGGCGGAGGTTCGCGCGCGGTTTGAAGCACTGGCGCTGCCGCTGCTGCCGTCGCTCTACAACACGGCGCGATGGCTGACGCGCGATGCGGCGGAGGCGGAGGACCTGGTGCAGGAGACGATGGTGAAGGCGCTGGGCGGGTTTGCGGGGTTTGAGGCGGGCACGAACTTCAAGGCGTGGGCGTTCCGGATTCTGCGCAATACGTATCTCACGTCGCGCAGCGGGCTGGCGGCGCGCAGGACGGTTGCGCTCGAAGAAGAGCTGGAGGCCGGCGGAGTGCCGGAGACGGCGGTGGAATGGGCCAGTCCGGAGCTGGAGTTGATGCGGTTGAGCGATCGCGCGGCGCTGGAGCGCGCGATGGAAGAGTTGCCGCCGCCGCTCAAGGAGGTTGTGTTGCTGTGCGATGTGGAGGAGATGAAGTATCGCGAGATTGCGGCGGTGCTGGAGGTTCCGATCGGCACGGTGATGTCGCGAGTGTCGCGGGCAAGGGCGGTGCTGCGCGAGAAGCTGACCGCGGAAGGGACGCGTGCAGGAGGATCGTTGCGATGAGCGAGCATCTGGCCGATTCACCTCATCTTTCAGGTGCGATGTTGAGCGCGCTTGTCGATGGCGAACTTGCGGGTGAGGAGATGGTGCGCGTTGAAGCTCACCTGGCAGAGTGCGCGGAATGCACGCGGCGGGCGCTGAGCGAGAGTCTGCTGAAGCGCGGAGTCGCGCGGGCAGGGCAGCGGTATGCGATGCCGGAGGGTTTGCGAGAGCGGGTGATGGGGGCGGTGGCAGAGAGCCGTGTCGCTACACCCACATCTCAAAATCGAGATGTGGGGCACCCCGCCCCCCCACCCAAGCAGAGCTTGGATGGGGCACCCGGACGTTCTCGCAATGCATGGATTCTGGGCACGGCTGCGGCGGTGGTGGTGTGTGTGAGTGCGTTTGTCGCGCGCGATATGTCGCTGAGCGGCGCGGCGCAGACGGCGCTGGTGAATGAGGCGGTGGACGAGCACATTGCGGCGATGGCGGCGGGCGGACCGGAGGTGGTGTCGAGTGACCGGCATACGGTGAAGCCGTGGTTTCAGGGCAAGCTGCCGTTCAGCTTCAATCTGCCGCAGGAGTTGCCGGCGGATGTGACGCTGGATGGCGCGAATCTTGTGCAGGTGGAGGGGCAGCCGGCGGCGCAGTTGTTGTTCTCGATCGGGAAGCATAAGGCGAGCGTGTTTGTGCGGCAGCGAAGCGGCAAAGCGGCGAGCGATGCGGAACGCAACGGCTTCCACGTCGAGGGGTTCCATACGCGTGAGCTGGATATGGCAGCGGTGAGCGATGCGGACCTGGCGCGGTTGCGGGAACTGGTAAAGACGATGGAACAGGCGCAGCAGTGAAGGCAGCCTTTCAAATCAAAATTCGCCCGGAGGCTTGAGGTGCACACCAAGGAAAACTGACCCGCCACCTGGAAATGACATCTTGACAGGGCGGAGGGGCGGGCGATTTACTATGCAACACAATTCACAATTGCCAAGGGTGTGAGGGCCGTCCACCCGGATTTCGGGGCTTCCCATGCAAGGTGCCTTTCTTCTCCGGGGTTTGGTGTTGGTGTCGGTTGCGGGCGTGCTGACTGGCTGCGGGGCGAATCCGGTAACGGGAACGTCTCCGCTGGCGGGCGCAAAGTTGACGGGCAGGGTGCAGGGCGGGCAGCAGCCGATTGTGGGCGCGCGGGTCTACCTGCTGGCGGCCGGAACCGGCGGCTATGGCGGTCCGGGGATTGCCGCGTCCGCGAGCAATGCATCGATCTCGCTGCTGACGGGAACGGGAAACTCGGACACCATCGGCGGCTATGTGGTGACGGACGCGAACGGGAACTTCTCGATCACGAGTGACTACACGTGCACCTCGGGGCAGCAGGTGTATCTGTATGCGCTGGGCGGGAATCCGGGCGGCGGGACGAACTCCGCGGCGGGGTTGCTGGCGGCATTGGGAAGTTGCCCGGGGGGCGGCACGTTTCCGAGCTCGACCTTCATCTTCATGAATGAGGTTTCGACGATTGCTACGGCGTATTCGTTCGCGGGGTTCGCGAGCGATGCGACGCACGTGTCGAGTTCGAGTACGACGCTGGCGAAGACGGGCATGACAAATGCATTTGCAACGGCGGCGCAGCTCGAGACGCTCTCGACCGGCGTGGCTGCGACCACGATCGGCACGAATGGGACCGCGCCGCAGACGGAGATCAATACACTGGCGAACATTCTGGCGGCGTGCATCAACTCGACGGGCCCGGGTTCGACGGCGTGCACGACGTTGCTGGGCGATGCGCTTTCCGGCGGGACGACGGGCACTGCGCCGCCGGATACCGCGACTGCGGCGATCAATATTGCGCATAACCCGGGCGCGAATGTGAGTGCGCTGTATGCGCTGGCGAGCAGTTCGCCGCCCTTTGCGCCGGGGCTGAGTGCGGCGCCTACTGATTTCGCGATTGCACTGAAGTTTACGGCCGGCGGTATCGGCAGCGCGGTCTCAATTGCGGTGGATGCAACGCAGAATGTGTGGACGGTGAGCACATCGACCAACACCATCAATGAGTTTTCCAATGCGGGCGCTGTGCTGTCCGGAACGAGCGGGTTTACCGGCGGTGGACTGAACAGTCCGATGGGCCTGGCGATCGACCTGACCGGGAACATCTGGGTGGCAAACAGCGTGGGAAGCGTGAGCGAGTTCTCCAGCAGCGGAGGCGCCATTACGACCGGCCTGGGGATTTTGACTGGCGGACTGAACGGGGCAGGCCCGTGGGCGGTAGCTGTCGACGGCGGCGGGAATGTGTGGGTAGCCGACGACACCTCCTACATGCCGCACGTGAGCGAACTGAGCAGCTCCGGCGCGGCGGTGTCGCCGTCGGGCGGCTACACGGGCGGCGGAGTGAACAATGCGGTATCGGTGGCGATCGATGCGTCGGGTAACGCGTGGTTCGCCGACGACTACACTTTTGCGGCGGTATCGAAGTTTTCCGGCAGCACGGGCACGGGATATAACGGCGGCGGGCTGGCGTATCCGGGTCCATCGGCGATTGCGATCGATGCTTCGGGAAATGTCTGGGCGGCATGCACCAACAAGCTGGTGGAGTACTCGAATGGAGGGACCGCGATTTCGCCTTCCACGGGCTATACGGGCGGGGGAATTGGGCTGACTTCGTTGGGTGAGTCGACTGGCATCGCGATCGACAGTCGCGGGAATGTCTGGATCGCCGACGGGAGCCGTGGTGGAATTTCAGAGTTTTCGAATGCCGGGGCGGCAATCACGCCGTCGACGGGATATACGGCGGCAGGTGTGCTTGGCTCTTCGTATGGAGTGGCGCTGGACAGTTCCGGCAACCTCTGGGTGGCCGATGACACTGGAGCAGTGGAAAAGCTTGTCGGCATGGGAGCGCCGGTGGTGACGCCGTTGTCGGCCGCGGTGAAGAACAATCAGATTGCGACGGCGCCGTAGGGAAGCAGGCGGATCAGGATGACGGCGTGAAGAGCGGTGGCCCGATCCCACTCATCCCGCATAAGACGCGGGATGAATGGGGCACGGATTCTAACGAGGGCCGAGGGGGCGCGGTTCGAGGTTCGAGGCAGGGACAGGGGTTCTGAAGCC
>DATNAU010000210.1:0-3206 GCA_035572415.1 Acidobacteriaceae bacterium | reverse complement strand
GACGCGGACGTGAACGTCGGCAGCGAGGGCGGGGACGGCGAGGGCGAGGAGAGCGGCGGCGAGGGCTGTTTTCATGGGCGAGAGAATTTTACTCTGGCATCCCGCTGATCCCGCGAAGGGGCGCTGAATGGGGCATCCGGCGCGAGTTATTTCTTTCGGATCAGATCTCGATGCCGATGAGGTGCAGGATGGCCTGGGCGCTGCTGGCGGTGTTGATGCCGGGCTTGAGCTTGTAGTCGAACGCGAGGGGATCGGCGGGATCCGGGCTGGCCATGTGGACGTTGAGGCCAGCGTTGGTGTCCGTAGCGAGTGAAGTGAGGGCGAGGTCGTGCGTGGAGAGGGCGCCGATCGCGCCGGTCTGGAGCAGTTGCTGGAGGACAGCTTGCGCCGCGGTGCGGCGGTCTTCGGAATTCGTGCCGGAAAAGATTTCGTCGACAAGGAAGAGAACTGGAGCGCTGTGAGCTGCGAGGAGAATGGCTGCGAGGCGCTCAACTTCGGCAAGAAACTTGGAGCGGCCTTCGGCGAGCGAGTCGACCAGAGCGATGGAGGCGCCGAGCGTGAGCGGTGTGAGCGAGAGGGCTGCCGCGCAGACCGGCGCGCCCGCGTAGGCTAGGACCGCATTGATGCCGATGGCGCGGAGCAGCGTGGACTTGCCGGACATGTTGGAGCCGCTGATGAGATAGAAGCGGGTCGCTTCATCCAACTCGATGTCGTTGGGGACGGCATTGGGGAGTAACGGATGCGCCAGCGCTGCGGCGTGGAACTGCGGCGCGTGCGCAGGCGGCAGGAGTTGAGGCCATGCGTACCCGGGGTGCTCGAAGGCGTAGGCGGCGAGGGCGTTGAGGGCTTCGAACTCCGACCAGGCGTGAAGCCATGCACGCATGGAAGCGATGTTCCGGCGCTTCCAGTTTGCGATGGAGATGGCAGCCTGTGTGCCACCGGCGGCGAGGAGACAAAGCACATAGCCAATAGGGTGTGCGCGCTGTTCCAGGATGAGCAGGCGGGTGCCGAGACGTTTGAGGTTCGCGGTCGCGGAGGGCGGGCCTTCTATTTCGTGCTGAAGATGAACGAGTTTTGGGGAGGCGAATCCCTGGGATTGCATGAGGGCGATGCCATCGGCAATCAGGCGGAGATTGCGCTGTACAGCCGCATTGGTCTCGATGATGTCGTGGAGGCGTTTGCGCAGGGACAGTGCGATCGCGCCCTGCACAGCAAGTACGAGGGCGATGTTTTCTCGCACGGTTTCCCATGGCAAAATGTGCCGGATGCCGGCGAAGAGCAGCAGGAGATTCAGGCCTACGGTTGCGAGGAGCGCGATGCGGAATGCCGGATGAATCTCCGGAGGCTCGGCGTTGAGCCACTCGTCGACCAGGGCAGCCGAGATCTGCTGGAAGCGCGTGTTGCCGAGCATGGCGATGTGCTCGCGAAGACCGGTGCGGGGAAGGAGTTCCTGGACGGCCTGCTGTCGCTCGATGGATTCAGTGTGAGCCGCGGGATGCAAGAGGTAGGCGGCGAGACCGCGCTCGCCGAGAGAGGTGCGCACGGTGGCGAGAAGGCCGAAGAGGGAGTCAGGCCCGAGGATGTTGAGGTCGTGATCGTACAGGTGCCCTGGAGTGCGGAGGCCGTGACCGGGTTCGAGACCGGTGCGGCCGGACTGGACTTGAGTTCCGTCAGAGCGGGCGAGGTTGCGCTGGCGGAATTCAAGCAGCCGATGATGATGAGCGATGAGCGCTTGCAGATGGAGAAAGTAGACGAAGAGGGCAAGAACCATGGCTGCGGATGCGGAGAGAAGCCAGAAGGCCGGCAGCAGGTGAGAGAAATTCAGGACGACGGTCGCGACGAGGACCGCGGCAATAAAGCGAATGGTCGCGGCGTGGCGCTGGGCAAGCTTGTCGCAGACTTGCTGCTGCTCCGCAACGGATTTTCGGTAGAGCGCCTCAACTTCAGCGGCGGTGCGCGGCGGCGCGGGGTCGTTCATGCGGTGGAGGCTCTCCCACACACAATGTTAGACTCGATCAGTGCCGGGTCCTACGCGACGCAATCCCGCCAATCCCGCCAGGTCCGGAAGGAAGCAACGGTAACGGGTCATTGCGGGCGCAGTAGGGTAGCCCGGCGCTTTTCGTTTAAGGGACCAGTTGCTGGGCACTCGGGACTAGGTGAATTCCGTTATGGCTGTTCGTCCGGATCGAAGTGGACTGAAACGGGAATTGCCCTTCCATGGTCGATGCGGTACTTTGCCGTGAGCGTGCCGAGGAAGTCGCAGGCATGGCAGGATGGGGCCTTGGTTTGGATCAAAAGCCTTAGCTCGTTGTCCTGCGGACGCATCGCGAAGCATGGCACTTTGTTTCTATTGGACGGCATGTAGTTGCCGTTCGCCGGGACGACTTTTGAAACTGCATGAAGCAGGGGAATAAAGTCGACTGGATGTGCGCCGTGTGAGTCGAACCACCAGTAGCCATGCGCGCATTGGGTCCGGCTCACTACGTCTTCCGTTGCGAGGATGGCCTCTGATCCAGAGCCGTAGATTCCGGCCGGCTGAAAAGGCGGGTTCCATCCGCCGGATCTGTTATCGAAGCGATAGAGCTCTCGAAAAAGCTGTCTGCCGGAAACCTGCACCAGAAGCGTTTTCTCCTGCGGTGGGCTCTCCGGTTGTGCCGCTGTTGGCCGGGTGGTGATGATCTGGACGACGGATCGGCCGGCGATTGTGCCTAGCGTGGATACATCCTGCTGGATCGGCTGAGGCGATGAATCTGACGGATCCGCTTTGAGGGCCAACTTGCCGCGGCGGGTCCACCATGCGAGCGGATTTGTGGGCGAGAGGATGCTCCTGGTTTGCATTGCATTACTGTCATCTATGTAGATGGCGGTCGCGCGCTGGGCTGGCGCGGCGAATGAGCATGAAATGAGAAGGATTGAGCTGAGAAGTGATGTGGAGAGTGTTGCGGGCACAGTTCTCGCCTCCGCTGCAAACGGTTCCACTATATATCGGTCGTGTGCGAAGTGATGGCGTTAGTATGAATGACGGTACGCGTTGTTTGAATTGTCTGCTGAGGTGAGAGCTTGAGTCTGACGTTGGAGCCGGGGCGCGCGTGTGTACGGGCGAAGATCAGTTCGATTGGGACATACGTTCCGCCGAAGGTGCTGACGAATGCCGATCTGATGAAGATGGTTGAGACCAACGACCAGTGGATTGTGGAGCGGACGGG
>DATNAU010000209.1:0-3719 GCA_035572415.1 Acidobacteriaceae bacterium | reverse complement strand
ATCTCCGGCACTACTATCGTGGCCGGCTCGCTCCCTACGGAAAGGTTCTCTACGGCCGCGGCGTCGTAAACTTTCCCGCGCACCAGCGCCTCGTGGACGGCCGCCTCGAAACCTACATCGACAACACCGGCTACAATCTCGTCTCTTTCGGTGGTGGCTTGGATTACAGGTTCAACAACTGGCTTAACCTGCGCGCCGATTTCGAATACCAGCATTGGTTCGCATCAGACCAGGAGCTGCCCCGTGGGCTCGCTCCTTATCTCCTGACGTTCGGAGCCGCCTATCACTTCCCCGCTCGCGGCCCTAAAAAGTTGGGCTGGTAGAAACTGACCCGGCCTGCGCGCAAGAAGAAAGGCCCGGCAATCGCCGGGCCTTCACACTTGTCCTGAAATCAGAAGTGGTACGCGATTCCGATTGCCGGCATCGAGATCAAGTAGTAGCGGTTCGTCTTGAAGCTGGCGACGCCAAAGTCGGGAGCTTTCGTCACAAACCCGCGGTACTCCGCGCGAATGTCAAAGCTCGGGCTGATCTCATAAGCCAATCCACCGCCCCACAGCGCGCCGATATTCGTATTCTGCCTGGTGTCCAGGTTCGACGTTCCGTTGTCCTTGATCGGCGTGAAGATCATGCCGCCAATACCCGCCTGAACGAATGGGTTGTAGCGTCCGTAGGTGCGCGAATAGACATACGCGCCCGTGATCTCCTGCTGGCGTGAGTGCACATGACCGCCGAAGCTGACGTTGTTGTAGTAAATCGTGTTCTGCGCGAACGAATAGTTGAGTTCCAGCGCGCTGCGCGGCGTCAGCATGTAGCGGTAGCTCACCAACGCTCCGCCGGTGGTGGAGGTGGACATTGGGAAAACGCCCAACCCGTTCACTTTAGGAGCGAAAACTCCCTGAAAGCTGATACTGGCATCCTGCCGGCTCTCCTGCGCGTGTCCTGCCGCAACGAATCCCATCAGCAGAGCGCCCAGCAACATCATTTTCTTCATGCGTAGCGAAACCCCTTCAGCAATCGAGCACACTCCTCCCCGGTCCGTATCGGCCGTCCCGAAGACGAATTGCCAGCGGGTAGTGCGGCGCTCTGATGCCTAATTGTACCTGTACATCGGTCGCCTGTACGGCAACCCCCATTCTTTCCACAACTCATACCAATACGAAACGGGCGCAGAGGTCACTCCGCGCCCGCTCGTCGTCGGCTCTTCGTCAGCTCTGCGGAGCCGGAGGTGGCTGCGGCGGCTGTGGCGTTTGCGGAGGTGCTCCTCCCGGTGCTCCACCGCGCATCCGACTGCGCATCTGCTCCTGGAGCGCCGCATACTTCGTCTTCTGATCCGCCGTCAGCAGAGCATTGACCTTGTCATTCTCAGCCTTCCGGATATCCATCATCTGCGACCGGCGGTCATCCTGCGATAGCGACGAATTGGAACGCAGCGCCTCCATCTTCGTCTGACTATCCGCGAAAATCGTCTTCACCTGTGACGTCTGATCATCGCTCAGACTCAGATTCTGCTTGAGCATGTCCGCGCGGGCACCCGGATCCATCATTCGGCCACCACGCATCCCACCTCCCGGAGGCGGTCCAGCCTGCGCTGGTGGTGGCGGCGGCGGTGCCTGATCCTGCGCGATTGCGGCGCCCACCGCCGCAACACTCAGCCCACATGCAAGCACGGCCGAGCGAACCATCATCATCCTTTTGCTTGTCATTCTTCTCTCTCGCTTTCTGCGATATACGCCGGCCTGAGGCCCTGGTCGTCGGCGCTCCGACTACACCATAGACGGAGGCCCGATCCAAAGAGTTCCGTCCCCGACAAATGAATTTTCGATCTCCCGAAGCCCTTTATCCGGCGTAACTTAGCTCCGCTCCACAGCGAAGCAGAAAGGGTCTCCATGCCGCTCCGCGTGCCCTTCCACCAGCTTCAAAAACGCCTGCGCCGCATGCGACAGCGTCGCCTGTCGCCGCAGTACAAGACGCAGCCTGCGCTCCATCGGAAGCTCCGGAATCGCAATACCAACGAGCGCGCCCGACTCCAGATCGTTCTCAACCGTCAGCTTGGGCACCAGCGCCACCCCATCGCCTTTTTGTACAAACCGTTTGATCGCATCCAGGCTCGGCAGCTCCACCTCCATCTTCAGCGGCTGCTTGTGCCGCTTGAACGCCGCGATCACCTTCTGCCGCAGCGGCGAAGGCACATTGTGCGCAACAAAGCTCTCGCGTCCAAGCCGTTGCAGCGTGGCTTTTCCAGCCTTCGCCAGCGGATGCGATGGACTTACCACGCAAACCAATTCATCCCGATAGACGGCGATGGACCGCACCTGCGGGTCCTCGGGACGAAAACTAACCACGCCCATGTCCGCCGAATGCTGCAGGACTTCATCCGCCACGCGGCTTGCCAGCGTCCTTTGCACTGCCACCTTCACCCGCGGATGTTCTCTTCTGAACGCGTGAATCAGCGGCAGCAGATAAAGACATGTGTATTCATTGGCCGCGAGCGTCAGCTTCCCCGTATGCATCGACCGCAGGTCCGCCAGCGCGGAGCTCGCATCTGCCCGCAGATTCAGCATCTTCTGCGCATACTCCTTGAGCACTTCGCCGGCGTCCGTCAGCGTTCCGTCGCGCGAGCTGCGCTCCAGCATCGTCTCGCCCAACTCAGCCTCCAGCTTGGCGATCACCTGGCTCACCGCCGGCTGGGTCCGGTGCAGACGCGCGGCCGCCCGTGAAAAGCTCCGCTCCTCCGCCACCGCCAGAAACGTCTCCAGTTGAAAGAGGTCCATGTTCGTCCTTATCCTTTTGTGTCGGCCACTTACGCCCGGATCGCTGGGCTATAGGGGCATTAGAAATGCGAATACACCGCATCTCCAGCATAAGCTCAGGTTATGCTTGAAAACAACGGAAAGGTCACCGGCCATGGCACTCTCCAACCAGATCGTCTTTTTTGACACCACCCTCCGCGACGGCGAGCAGTCTCCCGGCTGCACCATGCACCACAACGAGAAGCTGCGCATGGCGCATCAACTCGCCGCGCTGGGCGTCGACATCATCGAGGCCGGGTTCGCTATTGCCTCGCAGGGCGACTTCAACTCCGTCAACGCCATCGCCAAAGAGGTGAGCAGTTCGGAGCATGCCCCGCGCATCGCCTCCCTCGCCCGCTGCAAACGCGAGGACATCGAGGCCGCCGCCCGTGCCGTCGAGCCCGCCCGTAAGAACCGCATCCACACCTTCCTCGCCACCTCCGACCTTCACCTCGAAGCCAAGCTCCGCATCACCCGCACCCAGGCCATCGACCAGGTCGGCGAGTGCGTCCGCCTCGCCCGCACCTACTCCGACGACATCGAGTTCTCCACCGAGGACGGCACGCGCTCCGACATCGACTTCCTCATCCAGATGGTCAACGTCGCGGTCCAGGCAGGCGCCACCACCATCAACATCCCGGACACCGTCGGCTACACCACGCCCGGCGAATACAGGGCGCTCTTCGAGAAGGTCCGCGCTAACGTCCCCAACTCCGACTCGATCATCTTTTCCACTCACTGTCACGACGACCTCGGTATGGCCGTCGCCAACTCGCTCGCAGGCGTCGATGGCGGCGCAAGACAAGTCGAGTGCACCATCAACGGCATCGGCGAGCGCGCCGGCAACGCCGCCCTCGAAGAGATCGCCGCCGCGATGGCCACCCGCCACGACCGTTACCCCTACACATCCAACATCGTCATGAACCAGCT
>DATNAU010000208.1:0-2444 GCA_035572415.1 Acidobacteriaceae bacterium | reverse complement strand
TTGTAGTGGCCGCCGCCATTATTGCGCACCGCCATCTTGATCGCATCCGGCACGATGGCGCAGTTATTCGCGAGCAGTTCTTCGACGCTCTTTGAAGCCAGTTCCGGCGCGGATTCCAGCGCCTTGTTCACGTTCGTGATGTAGGCCTGATGGTGTTTATCGTGGTGGATTTCCATCGTCTTTGCGTCGATATGCGGTTCCAGCGCATCGAAGGCGTAGGGCAGTGCGGGTAGGGTAAATGCCATTTGTTGATCTCCTGATCTCAGTGTGACGCGTTTTCGTAGGCGTCGGCAATCCGGAACATGGTCGATTCATCGAAATGACGGGTTATAATCTGCAAGCCCACGGGCAAACCGTCGGCCGTCAGCCCGCAGGGTACGCTCATGCACGGAACGCCGGCCAGGTCGCCGGTGACGGTATAGATATCGGATAAATACATTGCGGTGGGATCGTTCACCTTCTCGCCGATTTTGAATGCCGGAAAGGGCGACACCGGCGCCACGATGGCGTCCACCTGCTGGAAGGCTTGCGCAAAATCCCGGCTGATCAAGTTGCGAACCTTTTGCGCCTTCAGATAATAGGCATCGTAGTAGCCGGCGCTCAGCACATAGGTTCCGAGCATAATGCGGCGCTTGCACTCATCGCCGAAACCTTCTTCTCGCGTCATCCGATACATGTCGGAGAGTGTGTTTGCGCTAGTCGAGCGCGTGGTGTAGCGCACGCCATCATAGCGCGCCAGATTCGCACTGGCCTCCGCCGTCGCGATGATGTAGTAAGCCGCTACCGCGTAGGGTGTGTGCGGAAGCTGGATGTCGCGGATTTCGCAGCCCAGTTTCTTGAGTACTTCAACCGCGGCCGTCACGCGATCGCCCGTCTCGCTCGCCAAACCATCAAAATATTCGCGCGGCAGTCCGATTCTCAATCCTTTGATGTTGCCGTCCAGGGCCGCCACATAATCCGGCACGGGCGCAGATGCCGAGGTGGCGTCCATCTCGTCGCGCCCAGCGATCGCCTGCAACAGGCTCGCGGCATCGCGCGTGGTTTTTCCGAACGGCCCGATGTGATCGAGCGAACTCGCAAACGCCGTCAGCCCGTAGCGCGACACGCGACCATAGGTTGGCGTCACTCCGCTGATCCCGCAGAATGAAGCCGGCTGCCGGATGGAGCCGCCGGTATCCGAGCCGAGCGAAACCAGCGCCGTCTCCTGCGCCACCACGGCCGCCGATCCGCCGCTCGAGCCGCCTGGAACTCGATCCAGCGCCAGCGGATTCCGCACCGGCCCGAAGGCCGAGTTCTCGTTCGACGATCCCATGGCGAACTCGTCGCAGTTGGTCTTGCCCAGGATCACGCCGCCGGCTTGCTCCAGCCGGATGACGGCCGTGGCGTCATACGGGGGGACATAGTTCGCCAGCAGTTTTGAGCCGCAGGTGGTGCGCAGTCCGCGGGTTACAATAACGTCCTTCACTGCGATCGGCACGCCTGCGAGAAATCCGGGATCTTCGCCGTTCGCAATCTTCGCATCCACCGCGCGCGCTGCGTTGAGCGCCCGCTCCGGCGATAGCGTCAAGTAGGCATTGGTCTTGGAATTCTCAGCCTCGGCATAAGCCAGCGACTGGCGCGCCAGTTCCTCCGCGCTGAATGTTTTTGCGAGCAGACCAGACCGTATCGAATCGACGCTCAGGGGGTGCAGCGGACTACTCATCGTTCGATTACTCTCGGTACTTTGTAATATCCGCCGGTAGTCACGGGCGCGCTGCCTACGGCTTCAGCATTCGTAAGCGAATGACGTTCGCGATCCTCGCGCAGTGTGGCCGTCTCCTCCGCGTCAAACAATACCTGCGCCATCGGCTCGACGTCAGCGGTGTCGAGTTCGTTCAGCTTGTCGATATGGGTCAGGATTCCGTCCAGATCGCGTGCCATGCGCGCCACTTCGTCTTCCCGCAGCGCCAGGTTCGCGAGATCCGCGACGCGACGCACTTCCTGTTCGGTAATCTTCACGCCGTTTCCTTTTTCTTCGATTGTCGGTACAGCATTCCCAGCACTGGGTCGTGGATTCCGTCGATGCTCCCGGCGGGACGCCCGGTCTCCGCCCGCTGCGGCGCCAGCCGCCGGGGCATCGGCCGAAAATCGATATCCGTCACCAGCGCCTCGCCCAATTCCTTGTGCAGGTTGTTCAGCAGGAAGTGGCGCAGCGCGTTGAGCTGCCGTTGCCAAACAATGTCCTCCACCTCCACCACCAGCGTCCCTCGCACCAGGCTGGTGGGGTGTGTTTTCGCGGCCGTATACTTCCCCGCCGCCACCGGCCAAGCCATCTGCGCGCGGGTTTCTGGATCGGTGATGCCGGGCGACACTTTCATTTTTCGGACGAGGCGGCCAGCGCGTTCCATGCTCTCCATTTTGTTCGGGGGGAATTAGATTTTAGCATGCCGGGAATGTTATACCTG
>DATNAU010000207.1:0-41146 GCA_035572415.1 Acidobacteriaceae bacterium | reverse complement strand
CACGGCGTCAAAAAGAGAGGGACGGGGGCCAAATCTTCGGGACAGGCTCGAACCATCCGGCCTCGGGAATCTTCAGCCTCTCCGCCGAAACGTAACCCATCGTCACGCTTCAAAACGAAAGATACAAGGGAATCTGCGTTTCTGTTCAAGCAGTCGCCGGTCGTCTCATACGAGAGGCTCCAGCCGCAGGCTTCAGAACCCGCGCTCCTCGCACCGGCCTCGAACCTCGAACCTCGAACCTCGTCCCTCGAACCTCGCCTACTCCCCCAGCGCCCCCAGAATCGCATCGAACTCATCCACATTCGTGTACCGGATCGCCACTGTCCCCTTGCCGCCCTTGTCCGTAATCTCCACCCGCAGCCCCAGCCGCCGACGCATCCGCTCCTCGGCGTCCTTCACATTCGGGTCGCGCGCCTCCGCCGGCGCCGCGTCCTTCTTCGCCTTCGCCTCCGGATTCAGCATCGCGTGAATAAACGCCTCGGTCTGCCGTACCGACATCTGCTTCGCAGTAATGGCCCCCACCACATCCTCGATCATCCCCGGCGTCTGCAATCCCAGCAGCGCCCTCGCATGGCCGAAGCTCAGGTCCCCCGACTCCACCAGCTTCTGCACGCTCTCCGGCAGCTTCAGCAGCCGCAGAAAATTCGCCACGCTTGCCCGGTCCTTGCCCGTGCGCTGCGCCATCTGTTCCTGCGTCAGCGCAAACTCGCTCGACAGACGCGCATACGCCCGCGCCTGCTCCATCGGGTTCAGGTCCGCGCGCTGCAGGTTCTCGACGATGGTCATCTCCATCGCCTGCTCGTCGCTCACCTGCCGCACCATCGCCGGAATCGTCTGCTTGCCCGCGATCTGCGACGCCCGCCAGCGCCGCTCGCCCATAATTAGTTCATAGCGGCCGCCCGGCCGCTCCCGCACCACCACCGGCTGCACCACACCCGTCGCCGCAATCGATTGCGCCAGTTCCTTCAGCTTCTGTTCGTCGAACGTCGTCCGCGTCTGGTTCGGATTCCGGTCGATCCTGTCCAGCGCAATCTCCAGCGGCTTCCCCGTCGCCTCCGCCGCCGACGCCGCGACATTTCCCACCACGCCGGCAGCCCCACCTGTTCCCTGTTCCCTGATCCCTGTTCCCTGCGTGGGCCGCGGCCCCAGCAGCGACTCAATTCCCTTACCCAGCGCCGCCCGCTTCTTCCCTTCCGCCACTTGATTCGTCATCCCCGCCTCCATCTCTCACCTCGCCTCCCCTGGTTCTGCCAATACCGATCGAACTTGTCATTCTGAGTCCTGAGCGAGCGCAGCGAGTCGAACGGACGAAGAATCCCCGCATTAGCCTTCGGCTCCGCTCGGGTGCCCCATCCGTACGCGCTTTTTGCGGACGGGTGGGGAAGAAGAATTTCATCTGCCCCGCCTCGAACCCCGCACCTCGCCCCGCGAACCTTCGCATTAAGCTGTCAGCTGAGAGCTGTAAGCTGACAGCTCAAGAAACCTTACTCAACCTCATGACATGTAACACAAATTGTTACAATCGCAACTGGCCCCTCGTACCCGCCTCGAACCGCGAACCTCGTCCCTCGAACCTCTCCTATCGGTATGGCCAGAACTTCGGCGCCGGCCGTTCCTTCACTTCCTTCTTCTTCCGCTCAATCCCATTCCGCTGCATCAACTCCAGCGCCAGCGCCGTATACGCCTCTGCTCCGCGCGACCGCCCATCATAAAGCTGCACCGGCTTCCCGTGGCTCGGCGCTTCCGCCAATCGCACGTTCCGTGGAATCGTCGTCTTCAGCAGCTTGTCCGCGAAGAAGCCGCGCAAATTCTCCGTTACCTGCTGCGACAAATTCGTCCGGTCGTCATACATCGTCAGCAGCACGCCTTCCAGCGCCAGACCAGGATTGAACGCGCCCGACACCCGGTCCAGCGTCTGCATCAGCTCCGAAATCCCCTCCAGGGCAAAGTATTCCGCTTGCATCGGCACCAGCAGCCCATCCGCCGCCACCAGCGCATTCAGTGTCAGCAGATCGAGAGCCGGCGGGCAATCCAGCAGGATGAAGCGGTAGCTTCCGCGCACCGGTTCGATCGCATCCCGCAGCCGAAACTCGCGCCGCTCCGCGGAAACCAGTTCAAGGTTCGCCCCAATCATGTTCTTGCTGCCTGGTACTACACTAAGTTGTTTTATTTCAGTAGTTTGACTCGCCTCGGCAACAGTCGCATTGCCGGTCAGCACATCGTACGTCGATAATCGCCCATCATCCCGTCCAAACCCCATCCCACCCGTCGCATTCGCCTGCGGATCGACGTCAATTAATAAGGTTGGCAATTCTTCTATCGCCAGCGCCGCCGCCAAATTAATTGCCGTCGTCGTTTTTCCGACGCCACCCTTCTGATTCACAACAGCAATTACTTTCGCGGACAGTTCGAAGCCGCGGGTCTCCGCCGCGGTTGACACAGCGCTTTCGATGCCTTGAGATTGGATCGGAATAGTGGACTCCATAATCAGAAGCAGATTATCCAGCCCGCCCATAAGATGGCAAACCGCAAGTCTGTGCAGAATCGTCGGTTCCTGTGGAGATCATGTGGAGACCGCGCCCGGTGCTTGCAAATTCAAGGCTTGGCATCATCCAAAATGTGGAAAATCAACCCGCATTGTTCCACGTGGAACAAGTTGGTCTCGTTCTACCGGATGTTCCACGTGGAACGTGAGCTGCCCGGAAATCGTCCAGGCTGAGTGCGGTCCGCGATCAAAAGAACTCCTTCCCGCGAGTTAGGAAGCGGAATCGGCTCTGCGAACCGAAATGTATGCGGCAGCGTCGGATAGATTGCGCCGCGTGTGCCGAGGAGCAAAATCCGCCGCTCGGCACGTCGGGCAGCTTCTATAACCGCCAGATCCATATCATCGACGGCGCGCAGCGTGACCGTATCAAAGCGGCAGTGCGCGGGAAGAATTTCCGCCCGGTCCGCCCAGACTTCGATTTTCAAGCTGAGTGTGCGGATGGCTTCGCGAAGAAAAGCTGCTTTTCGAGCGCGGGATTCGGCGAGAGTGACTGATAATTCGGGCCTTACAAGCTGGATTGGGATGCCTGGAAAGCCCGCGCCGGAGCCGAGATCGAGCAGAGAATCGCAGGGGCCTAAATGAAGGCCGGCGAAGATGCTCTCGCCGAAGTGGCGGTGGACGATTTCTTCGGGATTACGAATCGCGGTGAGATTGATGCGGGCGTTCCACTTGAGGATAAGTTGCAGATATAATGCGAGTTGCCCATAGATATCGTTAGGAATGGCTGCTTGGCCGGCATGCACTATATATGGAGCGAGCAGCTCGGCGATGGCTTCCGGTGTCAGCGAATCGGTGGACATTGTCAGGGATACTGCGGGGGCTATTCCGCGGCGTTCGGCTTGAGCTCCCATTTGGCTGCTTCGGCGATGAAGCGGGAAAAGAGTGCGCGGGAGGCAGCGCTCGAGCCGTAGGTACGTTCGGGATGCCATTGCACGCCGAGGACAAAGCCGCCGGGGCCACCGGGAGTGTTTTCGACTGCCTCGATGACTCCATCTTCGGGACTCCGAGCCGAGACGCGGAGCCCGTCGCCGGGGGTGTCGATGGCCTGGTGGTGGGAGGAGTTGACGGTGAGAGTGAGTTCTCCGTTGTTCGTTGTCCGTCGTTCGTTGCTTGCGGAGCTATCGGTGGCGTCAGCCTTGAGAACGTCGCTGAGGAGGGAATTGGGCGCGATGGCGGCGGCGTGAGCTTCGGGAACGCCCTTTTGGCGGTGATTCACGGCGCCCGGAGCCCCTGGGTCGAGGTGCTGGATGAGCGAGCCGCCACGCCAGACATTGAGCATCTGGGTACCGAAGCAGATGGTGAAGATGGGCTTGCGGAGGTTGTGGGCGTCCTGGAGGAGGAGCTCGTCGACGTTCTCGCGGGCGGGATCGGCCGGAGCGGAGTTGGGATCGAGCGGCTGGTTAAATTTCTGCGGATTCACATCGGCACCCGACCCGGGCAACAGGATGCCTTGGCAGCCGGCGATGAGTTTGGCGGTGGTCGCGGGTGGCTCATCGAGCGGAATCTCAATCGGCTCGCCGCCGGCTTTCCAAACGGCAGCCGCGTAGGCGGGCCAGGAGCGCTGGTTGTATTCGGGATCGGTGCTGGTGGGGAGCGGGATGGCGATGCGGGGCTTTTGCATAGGGACTAGATGCTGGGGACTAGGGACTCTGGCTCCCAACATCGATGATAGCGGTTTTCAGAAGGCAAAGGCCTGCCACGGATATTCATGGACCGACCGAATTTGAAGCGATCATTATTTGTAACTTTTGTGGTTACAATTGTCTGCTCGACGTCGATGGTTGATCGATTGTGGTGAGTGGGGGGCGGAAGAAAAGAATCTCGAGCTGTGAGCTGAGCTATCTGCTTACAGCGTTAGGTCCGCGGCCGAAAGAAGGACGGCGAAAGGCAAACGCGGATTCCCGTTCGGGAAGGACAAGCAAAAATGGAATGACAAAAGCGGCGGCGGTGGTATGCTTCCGGCATCCTGAAGTGATCCCGATTGTGGTGGTGCGCCGTTGAGCCGTAGATTGTTCCGCCCAGTGTCTGCTGTCCTCTCACTGTCTGCCGCACTCGCAATTGCCACGATCGCCGCTGGCCAGTCCATGGCTCCGCTGGCGACCGCTGCCTGTGGGTCGCCGCCGGCGATCCTGGCATCCACACAGCCGAATATCTTCTCGGACCAGCAGGAGCAGTGGCTAGGCGACGCGCTGGCCGACCAGGTGGAGCGCAACTATCGGCCGCTGAAGGACCCGGCGCTGAATGCGTATGTGGCGCGCATCACGCAGCGGCTGCTCGCCGCGCTACCGCCGACGAAGATCCAGTTCCGCGTCGTGTTGCTGGACTCGGACCAGGTGAATGCGTTCTCGATGGCGGGCGGGCGCATTTATCTCTTTCGCAAGCTGGTGGTGAACGCGAAGAACGAGGACGAGGTGGCCTCTGTGATTGGGCATGAGATGGGTCATATTCTCACGCACCAGTTTGCGTATCAGACGACGGCGGACCTGAAGCGGCTGCTGAACATTACGAGCGTCGGCGACCGCGCGGATGTGTATGCGAAGGCGCAACTGCTGATCGATGCGCGCATGAAGGACAAGCATCGGAGCCAGAACGGCAACAGCGACGAAGGGCAGGACCAGGCGGACACGGTCTCGATGTACGCGATTGCGGCTGCGGGCTATTATCCGCAGGCGTTCGCCGACTTCTGGAACCGGATGTTCTTTGTGGACGGCAAGGTGGGCGGGCCGCTTTCGGACTTTTTCGGTGTGACCAAGCCGCAGGAGAAGCGGTTGCGCGGGATTCTGAAGCTGGCGAGTGCGCTGCCGCCCGGCTGCGGCGCGTCCAAACCCGCGGACAGCGACGCCTTCAAACAGTGGCAGGCTGAAGTGGAGGCCAACCAGCCGGCCGCCACGAAGCCCGACCTGGCGACCGCAAGCGCAAAGCCGGTGGCAGAGGTCGCGCTGACTCCGCCGCTGCGCATGAATGTGGAGCGTCTGCGTTTCAGCCGTGATGGCCGCTACATCCTGGCGCAGGACGAGAGCTCCGTCTTCGTGCTTACTCGCGATCCGTACAAGCCGCTCTTCCGCTTTGACGCCGAGCGGGCGCTGCCGGCGGAGTTCAGTCCTGACTCCAAGCACATTGTCTTCAGCAATCGCGCGCTGCACTCCGAGCAGTGGAGCATTGCGGAGCAGAAGCTGACGGCGGTGCATGATCCAGTGACGCGGACTGGATGCATCCAAAGCCAGATCTCACCGGACGGCCGCACGCAGTTCTGCCTCGCGGCGCGACAGCAGTCGGTGTTTGCCTCGACGCTGCTGGATCTGATTGTGCTGGATGCGGCCAGCGGCGACGTCCTCTACAAGAAGGAGGACTTCTTCAAGCCGACGATGGAATTTGCGGCGAGGCTAAATACGGTGACACTGCGGGACGCGCCGGCGGATCTGATGCCGTCGAGCTTTTCGGCGGACGGAAACACGATCCTGATCGGCCCGTCGGAAGACAAGATGGCGTTCGATCTGCGCAGCCGCGCGCCGATCAAGATCAGCAGCGGGCTGGTGGACACCGTGAAGGGTGCGTACGCCTTTATCGGCAACGACAAGGTTATCGGCATCGCACGCAGTGTGGGCGACTCCGGGGTATTTAGCTTCCCTGACGGCAAGCGCGTGCAGCCTGCGCCGTTTGGCCTTGCGGACCTGGAGTCGGTGAGCGGCGGGAACTATGTGACGAGCCACAACCTGAAGGGCTTCGCGGTGGGGCTGATCGATGTGTCCGCGGCAAAGTTCATTGCCGCGTCGAAGGCGGGCTCCATCGACGTGTGGGACAACATGCTGCTGAACGAGAATGTGGACGGCAGCATTGTGCTGCACAAACTGGGCGACCAGACGGTTGCCGACCAGACGGTGATGCTGCCGTTGAGCCCACTGGCATCGTCGGTTGCCGCTATTGGGTCCGACGACGGCAGGTTTCTCGCGCTCTCCACGCGGACACGCGGCGGGGTGTGGGACCTGCAGACCGGCGAGCGCATATTGCAGACGCTGCGCTTCAGCAATGCGGTGTTCGCGCCCGACAACTCGGTGTACATCGAGTTTCCGAAGCAGGACAAGCAGGCGCGGGCGATCGTCCATTTCAGCTTCGCGCCCTTTGAGGCGACGCCTGTGACGTACAAGCTGGAGGAGACGGCGCACATCACGCACAGCGGCCTACAGCAGTGGAAGCCGAGCGACGACAAGAAATCCGTGGAACTGACGGTACACGATGCAAAAGACAATTCGGTGCTTTGGCAGCGGACGTTTCCGGAGGCGCAGTTCGGGCACACGTCCTCGACAATCGTTCCGGGCGAGATCCTGGCGGCGTTCACGCTGAAGTCGGATTTTGCGAAGGCGCGCATGCAGGCCAACCGCGCGCTGGCGGCCGAGGCCGACCGCGTACAGAACCGCGACAAGGCCGGCGTGCTACAGGTGCTCTCCAGCGCCGACGGCAAGGTGCTGGACGAGGTGGTGCTGGAGACTCCGCTGGACTACGAAGGCCTGCAGGGAATTCATGTTGTCGGTGACCAGCTTTACCTGACGGGCAGGGCAAACCGCACGATTGTATATTCCGTGGCGACGGGTGCGCAGGTGCGGCAGATGTTTGGCACGCTGATCGCCGCCGACCCGGGCTCCGGGCGAGTGTGCCTCCGCAACCGCGCGGAGGAGGCGGTGGTGTACGATGCGCATGGCCAGCAACTGGGGGACTTTTACATGGGAAGCCCGCTGCGCTATGCGCGGTTCCAGGGCGCGGGCGAGCGGCTGCTGTTGCTGACGGCGGACCAGAAGGTGCGCACGATGGCGGTCGCCGCCACGGCAAAATAACTGCCAGGAAATTTTTACCGCTTGACACCCTCGCCGCTCCGGCGTAGGTTCTCTTACACTTGTCATAGACACATGACATGCGTCGCTGCGGCGGCGCGGGGAGAGAAGAGGGGATGGCCAACGTGAGGCTTACGAGGCTGGAGTTCGTGATTATGGAGACGCTGTGGACGCGCGGGCAGGCGTCGATCCGGGAGATGCTCGAGGGTTTTCCGGCGAAGAAGCGGGCTGGCCTGGGGAAAGCAAAGCAACCGACGTACAGCACGGTGCAGACGATGGTGTATCGGCTGGAGGCGAAGGGCGCGGTGAAGCGCATACGGATGTCGGGGAACTTCCACATGTTTGAGGCGGCGATTACGCGGGAGGCGGCGCAGGGGCCGGTGATTGACGAACTGCTGGCGATATTGGGCGGGCAGTCGCGGCCGGTGGTGGCGCGGCTGATTGAGACGGGGAAGATGACGATGGAGGATGTGGAGTTCGCGGAGAAGGCGCTGGCTGAGGCGAAGAAGAAGCGGGGCAGGTGAAATTCTTCCTTCCCCACCCGTTCGCAGAAAGCGCGTACGGATGGGGCACCCGAGCGGATTGGTGAAAGGCAGATGCGGGGCAGGTGAAATTTCTCCTTCCCCACCCGTCCGCAGAAAGCGCGTACGGATGGGGCACCCGAGCCGTGAGTGGTGCGGTGGAGAAGAAGCAAATGCGGGGATTCTGGAGCGAAGCTGCAGAAGGACGAGCAAAGGCAAATACCAGGGATGGAGACGCAGATCCCCTTCGGGGATGACAAACAAAAAAGCAAAAGCCTTCGGCTCAGGATGACGGCAGTTTGAAGATTGGTGGCACGATCCCACTCATCCCGTCCTGCGACTTCGCTAGGGACAGGCTCCGTACGCGGGATGAATGGGGCACCCGTTCGACTCGGTCTTCGACCTCGCTCAGGGCAGGCTGCTTTGTGGTGAGTGGAGAAGACAACAGGCGGACAGTTCGGAGAGGCGGTAAGAGATGAGCGGGCACTTTACGGCATGGGTTGCGGGGATGGGGCCGGCGGCGGCGAACCATCTATGGCAGTCGACGGCGTGCGTGGCGGGCGCGTGGCTGCTGACGCTGGCGCTGCGACGGAACCAGGCGCGCGTGAGGCATGCGGTGTGGGTGGCGGCGTCGATTAAGTTTCTGGTGCCGTTCTCGGTGTTGATGGCGGCGGGGAATCTGCTGCCGCACGCGCGGCGGCCGGTTGCGCCGGTGGTGGTTTCGGCGATGGATGTTGTGGAGGAGCCGTTCGCGGATGCGGGTTTGCAGGTTGCGCCTGCGGCGGTGCATGTGGCGACGCTGCGGGAGCGGGTTGAGGCGGAGCTGCCGGTGGGGTTGTTTGCGGTGTGGGTGGCGGGCGCCGCGGTGGTGTTGCTGGTGTGGGGGACGCGGTGGCGCGCGGTGCGGCGAATTCGGCGCGAGGCGAAGCGGGTAGATGAGGGGCGCGAGTGGGAGATTCTGCGGAGGGTCGAGGGGGGAGCGTCTACACGCTTAGGCAAAGGCAAATACGGAGATTCTGGAGCTGCGCTCCAGAATGACGACGCCCAACGCGATGTGAGGGGCATTGAGTTGCGGATGTCGGCGGAGCGGATGGAGCCGGGGGTGTTTGGAGTGTGGCGGCCGGTGCTGGTGTGGCCGCGGGCGCTGTCGGCGCGGCTGGATGATGCGCATATCGAAGCGATCGTGGCGCATGAGCTGGCGCACGTGCGACGGCGGGACAACCTGACGGCGGCGCTGCACATGTTGGTGGAGACGGTGTTCTGGTTTCATCCGGCGGTGTGGTGGATGGAGCGGCGGATGGTGAAGGAGCGCGAGCAGGCGTGCGACGAGGCGGTGGTGGAGGCGTCGCGGTCAAGGCTCGATCGCACAGATTTGTGTGATTTGGAAGAGAACAAATGGGGGGATTCTTCGCCCGTTCGGCTCGGCTATGCCTCGCTCAGGGCTCAGAATGACAAGCTCGATCCGTGGGGGCTCGATCCCACTCATCGCTCCGCGATGAATGGGGCACGGATTCGTGGTGGCGGGCTCCCACCCCAGCGGAGCTTGGATGGGGCACCCCGAGATTGTTCTACCCCACCCGTCCCGCTGCGCGGTACGGATGGGGCACCCGAGCATTCTTCTTCCCCACTCATCGCGCAAGAGCGCCCGATGAATGGGCCACCCGCCACATCTCAAACTCGAGATGTGGGGCAGCCAGCGACATATGCGGAGGTGTATGCGGAGGCGCTGCTGAAGACGTGCCGGTTCTGTGTGGAGTCGCCGCTGAAGTGCGTGGCGGGGGTGACGGGCGCGGACCTGAAGCAGCGCGTAGTGGAGATTGTGACGGGGCGCGCGCTGGTGCGGATGAGCTGGGCGAAGAAGGCGCTGGTTGCGTCGGCGGCGATGTGCGTGGTGGCGGCTCCGGTGGTGCTGGGACAGGCGAAGGCTGCGCAGCGGCTGATGCTTGCGGTGGTGAAGGTTGCGCCGAAGCCGGTGCAGAGTGCGGCGAAGGCGATGATGGAGGTGGTGGATACTCCGGGGACGGGAGAGATCGCGGAAGTGCAGGGGCCGGGGGTGCCGGCGGAAAATGCTGCGGCGGACGATATGTCGCTGGGACCGGAGTTTGAGGTGGCGAGCATCCGGCCGGCGAATCCGGATCTACAGCGCCCCAGCCAGCCGTTTGTGACGGCTTCCGGGCGCTTCACTGCGCAGAGCACGACTGTCGAAGGGCTGGCGTGGGTTGCGTATACGGATTGGTCAGTGAACTCCGGGAAAGAGCAGGTTGCGTCCGAAGGACCGGCGTGGCTGACGAAGGAACGATTCGACGTAGAAGCGAAGCTGACCGACGCACAGATGTCTGGCTGGAAAGGATTGTCGGACCGGCAGCGAATTGAGCGCGTGCAGCCAATGGTGCGACGGCTGTTGGCGGATCATTTTCATCTCCAAGTTCACACTGAACAGCGCGAGACGCAGGCGTACGCATTGGTGGTCGCTAAGAGCGGGCTAAAGCTGCGGCAGGTCACACCGGGCTCGCCTGCAGAGAATGAGGAAGCCTCCGCAGAGGTCAACCAAAAGATGCGGGATTCCATAGCCCACAAAACGTCGCCGCCGCCAGGTGGCTTCTACATGACCGGAGAAGAGTTTTCGGGTACCGCTCTGCCCATAAAGACGCTGGTGGGAGAGATTTGGGCGCAGTCCCGTCTTGACGCGCCGCTGGTGAACCTGACCGGGCTTGACGGCTACTACAGCTTCTCGATGAAGATGTCGCTCGATAAGAATGGTCCATCGTTTCCAGACCAGGTTGAGCAGGGGCTCGGCTTGAAGATCGAGCCGCGTAAGCTGCCGCTGACGTACTACGTGATTACTGGCGCGGACCGCCCGAGTGTGGACGGGGCGGAGGTGCAGGCGGCGCAGAATGCGAGTGCGGCGGGTGCTTCGGCTGCTGACTATGTGCCGACGATGACATTCGATGTGGCGTCGGTGCGGGAGAGCAAGCCCGATGCGAGCGGGTGGACGAGGGTGAGCGGCGGATTTCTGCCGCTCGACTCCAGCCATCTGCATCTGGAAAATTTCAGCTTCATGAATCTTGTGGCGATGGCGTATCCGGTGGAATTCCACCAGATCGTGGGCATGCCGCGGCCGTTCTATGTAACGACATTCAACGTGGAGGCGAAGTCGGATGCGGCTGCGGATGCGCGACTCGCGAAGCTGACGAGGGAGCAGGTGCGCCTGGAGCAGCGGCACATGATGCAGGCCATGCTTGCCGAGCGCTTCCATCTGAAGGTGCACTGGGAGACGCGCGACGCGCAGACGTATGACCTTGTGGTGTCAAAGCCGGGAAGGCTGCATACGACGGGCGACGCGCCGAGCGAGACGATGGTGAAGGCGTTCGGCGACCGGCCGATTCCGCCGGTGCTGCAGCAGGGTGGCAGCGCGAGTGGCTTTGAGTACTTCGGCTATGGAGCGACGGCGAACGATATCGCGAGAATGCTGACCGGGCAGTTTGGCCGCCCGGTGAACGACAAGACGGGGCTTACCGGAAAATACTACTTCCACCTGAAGACGTGGCAGATCCGGGCGAGCGACAGAAAAGACGACGAGACCAATCCGTGGCCGCCGCTGGAGAGCGCGATTCAGGACGATCTGGGGCTGAAGCTGGTGGCGTCGCATGGGCCGGTGCAGTATCTGGTGATCGACCACATCGAGATGCCTTCGGAGAATTGAGAAGAGTCTCAGGGGCTCATGCGGGGACTGAAGTCCCGGCCTATCTCAGAGACAGAGGCAAATGCGGGGATTCTGGAGCGCAAGGGGCGCGCTCCAGAATGACGAGCAAGGGCGTGGGTAGCCGGTGCGGATCGGCGAGGCCGGTGGGATGGGAACGAAAACAAAATATCTCGAGCTGTAAGCTGACAGCTATAAGCTGACAGCGCTGAGTTCGAGCAGTGGTGGCGTTATCCCTAACGAGGTTCGGGGGGCGCGGTTCGAGGTTCGAGGCGGGTGCGAGGAACGAGGGTCCGGAGGCCCGCGGCTGAAGCCGCATACCGGTTTGCAATGTCTTACCGCGCACTGAAGTGCGCTGCTACTCCCATCGCGAGATGAGACCGCGCGATGCATGGGGCACGGAGTTGTTTGGTGAGTGGAGCGAAAGGCAGATACAGGGGCATTCTCCCGCTTCGCGGGATCAGGACGATGGCAGTTGGAGAGTGGGGGCGCGATCCCATTCATCGCGATGAGGCCGCGATGAATGGGGCACGGGTGGGTGGTGGTCCGGGCGAAAGGCAAAGGCGGGGATTCTTCGGCTACGCTTCAGAATGACAGGTTCGATGATACGTGGGTGTACCTGAAGGATATTGGTCCAAAATCCCACGTCTCAAAATCGAGACGTGGGGCACCCGGCCGGCGCCCGCGGAGTTGTGGAGGTTCAGGCGAAAGGCAATGAATCTCGAGCTGTAAGCTGAGAGCTTTCAGCTTACAACCCAGGTTCGGGCCGTGGGTGGCGCGATCCCACTCATCGCGATGAGGCCGATGAATGGGGCACGCGTGCGTGGTGGTCCGAGCGAAAGGCTAATGCGGGGATTCTTCGGCTACGCCTCAGAATGACGGGTTCGATGATACGTGGGTGTACCTGAAGGATATTGGTCCAAAATCCCACGTCTCAAAATCGAGACGTGGGGCACCCGGCGTGGTGGTCCGAGCGAAAGGCAAATGCGGGCTGGACAGACAGCCTTCAGGCTGAGAGGTTCTCGGTGTGGGCGTAGTACATCTGCTCGATGGCGGAGCGGAGGCGGGTGGTGAGGGCGTCGGCGTCTTTGGTGGTAAGGCCGGTGGTGGGGATGGGCTCTCCGACGACGATCTTGAGCGGGCGCGGGCGGAGCGCGTAGACGTGGATGGGGAGCAGCTCGTAGGTGCCGATGAGGGCGAGCGGGACGAGCGGCACCTGAGCGCGGATGGCCATGAAGGCCGCTCCGGAGGCCATGGGTTTGAGGTCGCCCTGGAGGGAGCGGGAGCCTTCGGGGAAGACGACGAGCGGCATGCCGGATTTGAGGGCGGCGACTCCGCGGATGAGACCGGCGACGGCGGAGCGAGGGCTGGAGGAGTCGATGGGCACCTGGCCGGAGCGGTTGAGATACCAGCCGACGAAAGGAATTTTCCAGAGGCCCTGCTTGGCGAGGATGCGGAATTGAAAGGGGAGGCGCGCGAAGAGCACGGGCGTGTCCATGTAGCTGAGGTGGTTGGAGGCGTAGACGGCTGGGAGAGGGGTTCGAGGTTCGAGGTTCGAGGTTCGAGGCAGGTTCTTGGCGTCGACAAGTTCTACGGGAGAGAGCGCGAGGCGGAGCATGACGCCGGCCCAGGCGCGGGCGACGAGGTGCTGCTGCCGGCCGGAGCGGTCCCACAGACCGCAGATGAGCGAGATGGTGCCGAAGAAGGCGGTGGCGAGCGCCATCAGGGGCATCTGGACCAGCTTGGTGAGCCAGTAGAGGTGCGCGGGAATGTGGTGCGGCGGCACATGGGCCGCGGTTTGTAGTTCGTTGTCGGTTGGGGCGGGCATGAGCATGGGCGGGTGCGACAAGAAAAATGCGGGATTCTTCGGCTACGCCTCAGAATGACAGGTTCGATCGCCTGTTGCCAGCGCGCGAATTGCGCCAACCAGGTAGATGGAGCCGGTGGCGACGATGAGTCCGCCAGGCGGGGTGAGTTGGCGGGCGAGGGCGAGGGCGTTGGAGGCGGAGTGTGCGGGCACGGCTGGAATGTCCAAGGCACGGGCGGCGGCGAGGAGTTCGTCGAGGGATACGGCGCGGGGCGAGTCGACGGGGGCGAGGACAATGTGGTGGCGGTGGCTTGTTCCCCACTCATCCCGCTTGGCGGGATGAATGGGCCACCCGGTGGAGTCGAAGAGCGGAAAGAGGATCTGCGCCATCTCGCGGAGGTCTTTATCGCGCAGGCAGCAGAAGAGGAGGGTGCGCGGCTGGGATTCGGGTAGGGAGGCGATGGCTGCGCGGAGGGTCCATGCGCCGGCGGGGTTGTGGGCGACGTCAAGGAGGAGATTGGGGGAAAGGAATTCGAGTCGCCCGGGCCATGAAGTGTGTGAGATGCCGGCTTCGATGGCGGAATCGGGAATGTTGTAACTTACATGGTTACGAATTACACCGTCCGAGCGAATATTGTCACCTGATTGGTTACGTAATTCGATGGCGGCGGCGATTGCGAGGGCGATGTTGCGCTGCTGGTGCTCACCGGCGAGCGGGGAACGGATGTGGAGCACCTGGCCGGAGAGGAAGAGGTCGTAGTGATTGGGTGGAAGTTGATGGTTGATAGTTGATGGTTGATCGTTGCCGGGCGCGGGTTTGAAGGATTGTGGCCCGATCCCACCCATCCCGCGATGAGACTGCGGGATGGATGGGGCACGGAGTTGCGGTGATGCTACTCCCCCACCCATCTCGCTTCGCTCGATGAATGGGCCACCCGGGGTTTGTTGGAAGTCGCGGCCGGGAAGGTAGTCCGCGGCATTGATGCCGCGGACGCCGAGCTCCATGGCGGCTTCGCCGATGGCGTGGTTGGCCTCGGGGTGCTGGGGCAGGGTGATGAGCGTGCCGCCGGGGCGGAGGATGCCGGCCTTTTCGCGGGCGATGGCGGCGATGGTGGGGCCGAGGTATTCCTGATGGTCGAGGGCGATGTCGGTGATGATGGAAAGCAGGGGATCGACGATGTTGGTGGCGTCGAGGCGGCCGCCGAGGCCGACTTCGAGGATAGCGATGTCGAGATTGCGTTCGGCGAAGTAGAGGAAGGCGAGTGCGGTGAGGGTCTCAAAATAGCTGGGGGGGTGAGGAAGGCGGCCATCGGCGACGAGGCGGCGGCCGGTCTCATCGACCTGGAAGTAGAGGCGGGCGAAGTCGGGTTCGGGGATTTCGGTGAAAGGCGAAAGGCAAATGCGGGGGTCCCTGGACTCCGCGCCGCGCGCTTCGCTCGGGATGACGGGATCTGAAGTGATTCCATCGCTGACGCGGATGCGCTCGGTGACGCGTTCGAGGTGAGGCGAGGTGTAGAGGCCGGTGCGATAGCCAGCGGCAGCGAGGATGGAGGCGAGGGTGGCGGCGGTGGAACCTTTTCCGTTGGTGCCGGCGATGAGGACGGAAGGGAACTTCGTCTGCGGGTCGCCGAGTGCCGCGGCGAGCGCGCGCATGTGGGCGAGCTCGAACTTGCGACGCGGCGCGCCGGGAGCGAGTTCGAGGCCGAGCGCGCTGAGGCGTTCGACCGCTGCGGCGAAGGACATGAGTAAATTCTAGTTGCTGAGGACTGGGGACTCGGGACTGGCGACTGGGGCCGAGGGCCTCGGGGGCGGGGTAAGCTCTGCGACGCGGAGGTGTTCGGTGGGGGCGAGATAGCGTTTACGCCGAAACCAGTCTTCCATCGCCGACTGCAGCCGATCGAGGGGGACGCGGTGGCCGGCTTCGAGGAGGCCGTCGGCGACGGGGAGTGTGTCGTCGAAGATGGCGTCGTTGGTGAAGTTGCGCATGGCGAAGTTGTCGATGTGCGCGATGGGGCACGGGTGGGCGGCGCCAGCGGTGTCGATGCGCTCGATGCGGATGCGGCGCGCGAACATGGTCTGAGGGTACGAGGTTCGAGGGGCGAGGTTCAAGGGAGGCAGTTGTCAGTTCTCAGTTTGGTGGGAACAGGCGGGTGTGCGATGAATGGCACGGATTGGGAGGAAAGGCGAGGTTCTTGAGCTTTCAGCTGAGAGCTATCAGCTGACAGCCCGGGTCCGGTCGGTGGTGGCTGGATCCCACTCATCGCTGCGCGATGAATGGGGCACGGATCGATGGGGTTCGATATGTTGCCGGACAAGAGACGCAGATTCGCTTCGGGAATGACAAACAAAGAGAGCGACTGTCTCAAGCAAAGAGAGCACCTGTGACAACAAAGAGAGCGACTGTCGCAGCTGCTAATTCTGTGAGGGCATATCGGCGTGGTCGATGACCATGACGTCGACGGGGCCCTTTTGCATCTCGATGTGGAGACCGAGCTGTTGCTGGAGGGCATCGGGGATGCGCGGGTAGGCGTCGGGGGGCGTGTCGCCGAGGGTGTCGCGGGAGAACTGGAAGGTGAAGTCGTAGTAGCCCTTGTCGCCGGTCTTGTCGATGACGGGGGTGTGCAACTGACCGGCGAGCATGAGGCAGATGGCGCGCATGGAGAAGCGTCCGCCGTCGATCTCGATGCCCTGCGGACCGCCATGAGCGTGGACGACGGTCTGAGGCGTGGTGGGCGCCATGGAAGGATCGCCTTCGGGGACGGGCAGTTTGGTGGTCTGCATCTTGAGGCCGCCCTTGGCGATGGTCATGACGTAGGCGGACTGCTGGCGGACCTCCCAATGCGCGCGCAGGTGGAAGCGGTCGGCGAGCATGGCCTGGACCATGTGGAGTTTCTCCTGGCGGCCATCGTCATCGCTGAGCTTTGCGAGCTGCTCGTCGACGGAGGGATCGGATTTGGCTTCGACGGTGAAGTAGCGGTCCTCCATCCAGTCGGGGCCGCCAACGATCTGGAAGGGACCGAAGCTGTAGGCGAGCTGGATGAGGGTGGCGAGGCTGGCGGTGCTGGCGCGGAACTCGCTCTTGTGGGACGGGTTCATGATACCCATGTCGACCTGGCGCTCGGCGCGCTGGGTTTCACGGACGGAGACGATGTCGAAGGTGAGGGAGGGTTTGTAGGCGGGCGGGTCGACGTCGGGCGGAGTGGGCGGCAAGGGGAGGATGGCGGAGGCGGGCGCTGTCTGGGCGAATGCAGGAGCGGCGGAGAGCGCGGCGGCCATTGTGAAGAGCAGGATCGAGAGGAATCGAAGACGGGCGATGGCGCGAATGTCGTGCATAACTGGATGGTACCCCGTAAGGATGAACGGATTTCCGCGCTCTTTATTCCTTCCCATTGCCGGCTTAGTTTTCCTGGGGCATCTGGGCGCTGTCGATGACGATGGCATCGGCGGGAGTTTTGTGGGGTTCGAGGCGCAGACCGAGCTGTTGCTGGAGGGCGAGGAAGATGGATGGGCCGTTGTCGGTAGCGGCATCGGCTGCCGCCACAGCGCGGGTCTGTTTCGGGTCCCAGGTAAGGTCGAGGTTGAACTTGCCAGAGAGACCGGTGGTGTTTTTCACGGGAGCTTCCAGGATGCGCTGCTCGAGCACCATGGCGAGTTCGTCCATGGAGATGCCGGTTGCCTTGAGCTTGCCATCGGTGATGGTGATGCCACGGTCACTGTCGCCCATGGATTGCACACCGCGAGGGCCATTCTTTGCGACAACGAGCTGATATCCCGGGATGTCTCTGGTCTCGTGACGGAGACGGAGGCGGAAGCGCTCGGCAAGCAGTTGCTGGAACATCTGCTGCTGCTGGACGCGCACTATTTCGGGCTTGAGATCGCGGTCGATAGGTTTATCGGTTTTGGCCGAGAGATCGAACCGCGTGGAGCGGATCCAGTCTGGACCGCCGGAGACCTGGTCGTCGCTGAGGCCGTAGGCCGCGCGGATGAGCATGAAGAGAGTGACGTTGTGGGCTTTGAGGCTGTCACCGTTGGCGTTGAGCGACCCGCCGCGGCCGGCGGCCGGGTCGCTGACGCGTACCGTAGATACATCGAATCGCGGCTGGTCGGGGGGCGGCGCTGCCTGCGCGGAGATGGAGGAAGGAAACGTGCCGGCCAGAATAGCGGCGAACATGGTGGCCAAGGTTGTTCGGGAGACAACGTTCATGTGAGCTTCTCCGGATGGAACTGGCAACGGCAACGGTAGATACGCTGCATGGCGGGATTTGTTTCGTAAAAAAAGCGGGTTTTTGCGGCTACGCGAAGAGGGTGAACATGACGGAGTCGAGGGGGATGGACTGCACGGGGCCGGAGAGACGGCCGGAGCCGCCGTTGCGGCGGAAGATGGTGACGGTGGCGGAGTCCTGGTTGCCGCAGAGGAGCCAGCGCTGATCGGGCGAGAGGGTGAAGTGGCGTGGCGTTTTGCCGCCGCAGGGAATGCGCTGAAGGAGCTTCAGGACACCGTCATCGTCGATGGAGAAGACGACGAGGGTGTTCTCGCCGCGGTTGGAGGCGTAGAGATAGTTGCCGTCCAGCGAGATGGCGACCTCGGCGGCGGTGTTTTTTGCAGCGGGAAAGCCGGGCGCGATGGTCTTGATGAAGCGGCCGGTCTTTACCAGGATTCCCTGCGGGTCGGTGCGTGAGCTGGTGGTAGTCCAGAGAAACTGGTCGATGGTGGAATCGAGTTCGTTGATGGAGTAGATCCAGCGGCCGTTGGGATGGAAGGCGATGTGGCGCGGGCCACAGCCGGGGCGTTCACTGTGGAAGACGGATGGTGTGCCGAGGCGCGCGGTTGCGGGATTTACCGCAAAGACGGAGATGGCGTCCGAGCCGAGATCGCTGACGAGCAGGAAGCGGTTGTCCGGCGAGAGATGGACGGAGTGCGGGTGCGGGACATCCTGGCGCGCGGCGACGGGGCCGCGACGGCCGAACCTCGCGTCCTTGAAGTTGATGCGTTCGACCGGTTCGCTGAGACTGCCGTCTGCGCGGATGCGATAGGTGGCGATGGTGGATCCGGCGTAGTTCGCGACGAAGGCGGCATTGCCTGTGGCATCCAGCGATACGTAGCAGGGACCGGCACCGGCTGACGTCACGCGATTGATCTGGCGCAGGGCGCCGGTAGCGGGGTCCATGACAAAGCTGGTCAGCGTTGCGGACTCGTCCTCTACTTCGTTTGCGGTATACAGCCGGCGATGCCCGGCGACGGGTGCGGAGAGTGCGAGATATGTGGGGCGCGGGGTTTCGGCTGCCAGGACAGGTGCGGTGAGAGAGCCGGTGGCGGAGTCGAATTTCGCGCGATAGATTCCTTTCGCGGCGCCCTTCGCGGTGTCTGTCCCGAAGTAGACGAACCCAGGCGGCGGCGGAGCGGGCGGCTTCCTGCGAAACCGCTGCGTGAAGTCCTGAGCCTGAAGCGCAGTATGAGGCAGCGCGGCCAGCGCGGGAAGGTTGAGGAGGAATTTGCGGCGATTGAGCATAGGGCTGGTTGCCAGGGTGCTTAACGCGGGCCTTCAGCCCGCCGACGTGGCCCGGGTCCCGGTACCCAGGGCTGCGCCCCAGGCTAGAGTAGCGCGCGCCGTTGGCACGCCCTCAGGGGATGGCGAGCTTGCGCGGCTGAATGCCGGGCATGGGCGGCTCGCCGGGAAGCGCCATCTGCATCTCCTGCTCCGGGGGCATGTCCTCGTTGATGACGGGCAGCGATGGCAGCTTGAGCGTGCTGCCGGCTTCGCGCACCACGGCTTCAGCGTGTTCGAGCACTTCCGGGACGGTCATGGTGTACATCTCGCGGCCGTTGTCGTAGCCGGTCTCAATGGCCTGCTTCAAGTAGCGGCCGGCGATCTGTGCGGCGAGATAGTCGGTGATGACTCTGCCGTTGCGCCGCTTCTGTTCGACCCAGGCATTGTTCGGAAGCGCGATCCAGACGGGCCGGCCATTCACAGCGAAGCGGATGTCGGTGGCGTCGGCGTGGCGGGTTGCGATGGCCACGATGGTGGCCTTCCAACTGCAGCGCAGCGCTTCGCCGGTCCAGCGGTCGGTCGCGGTGAACTCTTCGTACATGGGGATAGTTTACAAGGTTCAAGGTGCGAGGTTCGAGGTTCGAGGCGGGTGCGAGGGACGAGGTCGATCGGTTGTATCGGAAACGACAAAGGCGAGCTGGAGATTGTCGACGCGAAGAGCGGCAAGCACCTTTGGGCAAGTGCGCTGGGTGCCGGGATGCGTTCGTCGCCGATGTCGTACGCTGTGGCAGGCAAGCAGTACGTTGCGGTTACCGCGGGTGACGATGTGATGGCGTTCGCGCTGCCGTAGGCCGCTGAGGCGAAGGGCGCACCTGCCGCTTTCCGCATCTATCTGATGCATGCGTCCGGCTGCCTCTCCACCGCAGGGCCCCCCGGAGCCCGGCGTTCCAGACCCGCCGGAGGCTCCGAGGCCGCCGAACCCAACCCAGCCCGCGAGTGAGGTTGCGCGGCAGGCTGCATGGCAGCGCTGGGTGTATGAACGCATGCGATGGCGGCCGCTGCGGTCGCTGTGGAACCTGGAAGGCATCTCGATCCGCGAGCTTGCGCGGCGCACATGGCGTTCCACATGGAATGACGACCTTTTCGGAAGCGCGGCGGAGATGGGCTACTGGTTTCTGTTCGCGCTGTTCCCCACGCTGGTGAGCGCATCGTCGATGGTCGGCATTTTCGCCCGCCGGGCGGCGGAGAACTACGATCACCTGCTGCGCTTCGCCGCGCTGGTGCTTCCGCCATCGGCCTATGGATTCGTGTATGAGACCTACAACGAGATCACGGCTGCCTCCAGCGGCAGCAAGGTTACGTTCGGTCTCATCGTTGCACTTTGGGCGGCATCTTCCGGGTTTTCCGCCATTCAGGACGCGATGAACGCGGCGTACAAGATCAAGGAGTCGCGGCCTTACTGGAAGGCGCGCGGCGCGGCATTCCTTATCGGCACGCTGCTCTCGCTGATGCTGACGGCGATGCTGGGTGTGCTGCTGGCGACGGATTTCTTTGGGCGCGTGGTGTGGCTGCATTTCTGGCATCACACGCTGGCGCAGTCCATCATTATTGTGATTCGCGCGGTGGGCTGGACGATTGCGACGGTGATCCTGTCGCTCATCTTCGCCGTCATCTATTACTGGGCTCCGGACCTGAAGCAGCGCCGCTGGCGGTGGCTTACACCGGGCTCCGCGGTAGGCATGGTGGGATGGCTGCTGGCGTCGGCAGGGCTGCGGGTGTATCTCCACTTCTTCAACAACTACACCGAGACGTACGGCTCGCTGGGCGCGGTCATCGTGATGCTGACGTGGTTTTATCTGAGCGGCCTGATGCTGCTGCTGGGCGGCGAGGTGAACAGCGAGATTGAGGCCGCGGCCACGGAGCGCCGCCTGCGCGCGGAGAACCCGAGTGCGCAGTAAAGGCGGGTGCGCTCATTGGAGCGGCGACGCTGCTAAGATCGTGGCGTCAAGAAATTGGAATCCTGAATGTTCCGAGGAAACCGGGCGATGCCGATCTGCTCTCCGATTGACCAGTACAGGTTGTGGAATCCCGCCGTGAAAGGGCCGGGACACGTTGGGAAGTTGGCAATGCTGGGCGCGTTCGCTGCGCTTGTTTCGCCAGTTGTTTCGCTGGGCCAGCCGGCGGCAACGGCCGCGCCCCCGGAGGCATCGATGTCGATCTCAAGGCTTGACCCAGGACTGGACGCGGTGATCGCGCCGGACGCGAAGATTGAGCGGGTGGCGACGGGATTCACGTTTACCGAGGGACCGCTGTGGCGCAAGGGCCGCCTGTGGTTCGCCGATGTGCGGGCGGACAAGCTGCGCGCCATGACGCCGGACGGCAAGGTCGAGCTGCTCTCCGACAATCCCAGCGGCGTTACGACGAAGACTCCGGGGCTCGACCAGGGCTCCGACGGCATGGTTCCGGACAAGGATGGCTCGATCCTTGCGGCGAACCAGGGCGGCCGCAATGTTATCCGCATGGACGACAAGGTGCACACGAGCGTCTTTCTCGATTCCTACGACGGCAAGAAGCTGAACAGCCCGAACGATCTCGTCTTCGCGCCCGACGGCTCGCTGTGGTTCACCGATCCGCCGTATGGCCTGCGCGGCATGGACCGCTCTCCGGACAAGGAGCTGCCCTACAACGCCGTCTTCCGCTATGCGAACGGCAAGCTGACCCCCGCGATCACCGATCTGACGATTCCGAACGGCATCGGCTTCTCGCCGGACGGAAAGATTCTCTACGTCTCCAACAGCGGCCCGCAGATGTATGTGAAGGCATGGGACGTGGGCAAGGACGGAACTGTGTCCAACGGGCGGGTGCTCATTTCGTATCAGCGGGGCCTGGGGCCGGGCATTCCAGACGGATTGAAGGTCGACACCGCAGGCAATGTGTGGACGACGGGACCGGGAGGCATCCGCATCATCACGCCGGAGGGGAAGGTGCTGGGCCAGATCAAGCTGCCGGAGGTCGCGGCGAACCTCGGATTTGCGGAGGATGGCCGGACGGTTTACATCACGGCGTCGACGAGCATCTATCGGCTGCACATCAAGATTCCGGGAGAAATGCCGCTGTACTCCGACCGCCAGCGGTGATGCGCTTGCGGCGAACGCCGTGATCCAAAGGAAAGTGTATGAAGAACCTCTTCTTTGCCTTCTTCCAGTTCGTGATCTTCTTCGTCATCTTCGGCGCGTTCAGCCTCTTCCCGCCCTTCCATCTTGAGAAAGTGATCGGCACGACGGCGGAAGGCACGCGCATCTTCATCTGGGACGGCCTGCTCATCTCGTTCGCGCTCGCGATTCTGATCATGGTCATCGAGACGGTTCGCGGACGGATCCAGAGGGCCGGCCCATGGACCAGCGGCGCGTTTGTTCTCTCGACGGTTGCAGGTCTCGCCCTGAAGTTCGGCTTTCTTACACACTGACGATGCCCGATCACGATGCCGCGCGCGAGGAATTTCTGCAACAGCTTCGCGAGGCACAGCGCAGTCTCGATGCGGGGTTCGCGCATCTTCCACCCGCGCCGCAGACTGCGCTTGATGACCGCGCGGCGGCGATCCTGCAGGAAGCGGCGACGCGCCTGCGCGATAACGATCCCTACGGCCATCCGCTGTATGCGGGCCAGATGCTGAAGCCGCCGCATCCCATCGCGCGCGCGGCGTATGCACTGGCGATGTCGATCAATCCCAACAACCATGCGCTCGACGGCGGCCGTGCCAGCTCCGCGATGGAGATCGAAGCGGTTGCGGAGATCGCGAAGATGTTTGGGTGGGACGAGCATCTGGGCCACCTCGCCAGCGGCGGCACATTCGCGAATCTTGAGGCGCTATGGATTGCGGGCCAGCTTGCGCGCGAACAGAACCGTCCGCTGGGCATCGCGGCGTCCGATCAGGCGCACTACACGCATGCGCGCATCTCGTGCGTGCTGGGTCTGCCGTTCGTCTCGATCGCGAGCGGTTCAGACGGGCAGATGAACCTGCGCGCGCTGGAGGGCGAGCTGCAGAAGGGCACGGTCGGCACTGTCGTTGCAACCCTCGGCACCACTGCGACGGGCGCGGTCGATCCGCTCGATCGAATCATTGCGCTGGGCGAGCGGTACAACTTCCGCCTGCACGTGGACGCAGCTTACGGCGGCTACTTCATCCTCGCAGCAAATGCCGGGAACCCTCTCGCGTTTCGCGCGCTGCCAGATCCGCGCATCGATTCCATCGTGGTCGATCCGCACAAGCATGGGCTGCAGCCTTACGGCTGTGGCTGCGTGCTTTTTCGCGATCCCACGGCCGGCCGGTTTTACAAGCACGACTCGCCGTACACATATTTCACCTCGCGCGATCTTCATCTGGGAGAAATCTCGCTCGAGTGTTCCCGCGCGGGAGCATCCGCCGTTGCGCTGTGGGCGACGCAGAAGCTTCTGCCCTACACGCGCGGCGGCGAATTCGCGCGCGGCCTGGAAGCCGGCTGCGAAGCGGCGCGCAGCTTCTACGAGCAAATCAACTTCCGCGGTCCATTCGTCGGGACGATGATTCGCCCTGCTCTCGACATCGTCTGCTGGACAGTGCGCGGCAGGACGCCTGAGGAATCTTCCGCGCGCGCCGAGGCGATCTTCAAGGAAGCTCGCAGGCGTGATCTTTACCTTGCATTGGCAAAGCTGCCCGTCCGATATTTCCCGTGGGAGATGTGGGACAAAAGGGCAGTATCGGAGGCAAATGCCATGCATCCCACGTACGTCACCTGCCTGCGCTCCGTCCTGATGAAGCCGGATCATCGCGAGTGGCTGCCCGAAATCATAAGCCGTCTGGACGCGGCGGTCACAGCGGTAATCGGCTAACGAGCCTGAATACAACGACACTAGCCCCCTTTCGAGACGGCCATTGCGCGAAAGCCGCAGTTTTTACGTGGTGTGGCCCAAACGCGACTTTGTTAGATTTAACAGTGTTATCGATATTCAGAGGGGCGGTTCCGGCCCGGTCCGGAACCGTTTTTGCATCTAACGCAATACCCTCTTGCTCGAAGGAAGCATGCGCCGTATGAGTCTGCCGTTCCCCTCCCCTCTTTCCGACTCCCGCCCGGAGGCCAGCCTGCATCTCGGCTCGCGCCGGATCGCGTACTTTTCGATGGAGATCGCGCTCTCTCCCGCGCTGCCGACGTACTCCGGCGGCCTTGGGATGCTGGCGGGCGATACGTTGCGTTCGGCAGCCGACACCTGCGCGCCCATGGTTGCTGTGACGCTCGCGCACCGGCGCGGCTACTTCCGCCAGCATCTTGACGCGGCGGGGCAGCAGACGGAGTCCGACGTGCCGTGGTGTCCCGAGACGACGCTGCCGAGCGCCGACCGGACCGTGCGCATCCAGGTGCAGGGCCGCGAACTGCTGCTGCGCGCATGGCGCTTCGATGTCACCGGCTCCTCCGGCCACATCGTGCCGGTCTTCCTGCTGGACACCGACGTGGAAGGCAACGATCTGTATGACCGCCGGCTCACCGACCATCTCTACGGCGGCGACACGTATTACCGGCTGTGCCAGGAGGCGGTGCTGGGCGTCGGCGGCGTCGCGCTGCTGAAGGAACTCGGCATCACGCCCGAGGTCTGCCACATGAATGAGGGCCACGCGGCGCTGCTCGCGGTCGGCCTGCTGGAAGAGCGGCTTCAGGGCGCGTCGATCGAACAAGCCACGGAAGAGGATGCGAATGCTGTCGCGGCGCGCTGCGTCTTTACCACGCACACGCCGGTGCCCGCGGGACATGACCAGTTCGGCCTGGACCAGATGTATACGGTGCTCGGCCAAGAACGCGGCGCAGCCATTGAGCGGTTCGGCGGCGTGCACAACGGTCTGCTCAATATGACCTACCTCGCGCTGCGCTTCTCGCGCTATGTCAACGGCGTCGCGATGCAGCACGGCAAGGTCTCGCAGCAGATGTTCCCCGGCTACCATGTGCATGCCATTACCAACGGCGTGCATGCGGCCACGTGGATCTCGCCGCCCATGCAGCAGCTCTTTGACGCGGAGATCCCGGAGTGGCGGCATGACAACCACTACCTGCGATCCATCTACGGCATCGCGCCGGGCAAGATCGCCAACTGCCACGCCATGGCGAAGCAGAAGCTCGTCACGGAAGTGGCCGCGCTTACCGGCCACCAGCTCAATCCCCGCGTGCTCACGCTGGGGTTTGCGCGCCGGGTCGCGACGTACAAGCGCGCCAGCCTGCTGTTCCATGACGTCAAGCGGCTGTCGAAGCTTGCCAAGCGCATCGGCGGCCTGCAGATATTGTTTGCAGGCAAGGCCCATCCGGCGGATGCAGCGGGCAAGGGCCTGATCCGTGAGGTCTTCTCCGCGGCCGAATATCTGCGCACGAATGCCATCCGCATCCTCTACCTTGAGAACTACGACTGGGAGCTGGGCGCGCTGCTGACGCAGGGTGTCGATGTGTGGGTCAACACGCCGCGCCGGCCGTATGAGGCGTCAGGCACCTCCGGCATGAAGGCCGCGCTGAACGGCGTGCCGAGCCTGAGCGTGCTCGATGGCTGGTGGATTGAGGGATGTGCCGAGGACGTGACCGGCTGGGCCATTGAAGACGCCGAGGACGAGGCCGGGGAGGCAGCCAGCCTGTATGACAAGCTGGAGAACCAGATCGCGCCGCTCTACGCGCGTCCCGCCGACTGGGCGCGCATGCAGCAGCACTGCATCGGCATCAACGGCAGCTTCTTCAACACCCACCGCATGCTGGGCGAATACTTCACCAACGCTTACTTCCCCGGCGGCACGGAAGAGCAGGCCATTCCGGAAATGGCGCATCAGCGCGGCGAACGCAGCGAATCAAGCCAATCCGGGGATCGCGATGGCGATGCGCGTGACGAAGAGGCTTGCGAAGAAGAGCCGGTTGCGGTGAAGGCGCGCTGAGGCGTCCTGTCACTTCGCGATCTTCGTGATGTGCACGGTGAAGTTGGTTCCCTGTGTGAGCGACGTGAGCTCGAAGACGCGGTATCCATCGCCGGTTACGTCGGTGCGGCGGTAGACTCCCGGCTCGGTTTCGGCGACCTCATGCGTTCCGTCCAGATGGGCGATCCACTCCTGCGCGCGCTCCAGGCTGGGCGACCCGCTGCCGCGACCGGCGGTTACGGCTTCGGCGACGTAGCTGTTGAACAGCTTCGGCCAGTACTTCGCAAGCAGGTCGGGGCTGGCGAAAAGGTCCGCCCACAGCACGCGTCCGTTCACCGCGATGATGACGCCGCTCGCGCCGGCGGCGCGCAGTTCCTTCAGCGCGGACTGCTCTGTGTCCAATCCGCCGTAGTTGTTGATCACCTGCTTCACCGGCGCGCTGTCAAACACCTTGGCGTAGGAGGTCATGCCTGAGACGGTCACCGACTCGGTCGTGCTCAACTGCGCCGCAGCCTTGGCGTTTGCGCGACCCACGTTGTCCCACACGGCCTGCTGGTCCTTGTCCACCATGGCCGGGGCGCGCACCTCGGGCTGCGCCATCTGCCCTTTCAACGAGCCGAACTCCGGCGTCGCTCCCGTCCAGCGGCCGGGCTCGACGCAAAACACGCTGAGGTCGATGGGGCCTGATTTCGCCGGAACGATTCTGTCGGACCCGATGACGCGGTCCTGCTGGCCGCCAGTGACAATCTCTCCGGCCAGCAGCAGCAGCGGGCGCGACGAGTCGTTGTAGAGCACGAGCTGGTTCACCTGCGCGCCTGCGTTGCGCACGGGACCGCGCTGGCCCGGATGCAGCATGGCGGGGCGTGCTCCGTTCTCAGAGATGGTCACCTGTCCTGAGCGGATGCCCTCATCGAGCGTCAGGAGCTGCGAGGTATCGAATGTTTTGGCGGCCACTACCGGAAACAACGCAAGGTTGCCGCGCACAATGGGGTTGAGCACCTTGTATCCGGCTGCCGGTGCGGGCATGGGGCCCGCAGCTCGCACAGCTTTTGGCGCCGGCGCACCACACAGCAGCAATAACGCGGCAACAACAGCCATCATTCCACGCAGCACACATCGGTTAGCCATGGATCTCTCCTCGCGCGTGCTTTCTTACCGCCGTCTGCCGCGCACGCAAGGAGGAACGGGTCGCGGCGGGTTTCTTGCGAACTATTTTTGCTAGCATCGATTCCTGCGATCTTGCGAGGATCGGACCATGCTCACCGGCGTCGCAGCTACGGGGAATCACGCCAGCGCAGCTCCAGAGATTGCGGCGGCCGTCTCGACGGCGATCGCCGCGCGGTACGAGGAAAGCGGCGGTGCTCGCTTCGGGGTTGCTCCGGAGGCCTTTCGCCAGATTGTGGCTGAGGTCGTGGTCCGTTACGCCGCCGAGGCGGATGAAGGCGAACAGATTGAGCTGGTCACATCGCTGCATGTTGCGGAGCTTGTGCTGGCGCGCGCCTGCGCCGGGGGCAATGATGCCGCGTGGGAGGTATTTCTCACGCGGTTTCGCGCCATGCTGTATGAGGCTGCGTACCGCATCTGCCGCAACGACTCCGCCGGCCGCGAACTTGCCGATGAGCTTTACTCGGAGCTTTATGGGCTGCCCAACCAGTCCGGCCGTCGCGTCTGCCGCTTCGACTACTACATGGGCCGCGGCTCGATGGAGGGATGGCTGCGCGCCGTGCTGTCGCAGCAGCATGTCAACCGCATCCGCAGCCGCTCGCGCGAGGTGAGCCTGGATGAGCAACTGGACGCGGGCGTGGAATTCGCCGCGAAAGAAGCCGCGACGGCGTTTGCAATACAGCAGCCGAGCGATGCGCTGGCAGTCGCGGTACGCTCCTCGCTCGCAGAACTGGCGGCCGAGGAGCGCTTTCTCCTCGCCTCCTGGTATCTCGATCGCCGTACGCTGGCGGACATTGCCCGCCAGCTTCGCGTGCATGAATCCACGATCAGCCGCCGGCTGGACCGCATCACCTGCGCGCTGCGCAAACGCATCCGCAAGCGCCTGCAGGCGGGCGGCTTCAGCTCGCGCCAATGCGACGAACGCATGGGCGAGCTGGATGTCCGCGATCTCGATATCGACGTGAGCGCAACTTTGCGGCAAGAATCGCCGCTGGAATCGTTCCAGAAATGAGTGCCGTGAACCAGCCCGACTCCAACCCGATCCGCACCGAGCTTGCCCGCACGCAGGCGGGCGGTTCGCATCCTGATCCCGACCTGCTCACTGCGTTCGCCGAAGGGACCCTGCTGCGCCGGGAGCGGGCTGCGATTACGGAGCATCTTGCCGGCTGCGCCGATTGCCGCGAGATTGTGAGCGTGGCCGCGGCGGCGGCGCCGGAGCCTGTCGCGAGTGCGGCGCAAGAAGCAGCCCATCCCTGGCGTCGCCGCTGGTTGGGATGGGCCGCTGCCTCCGCCTGCGCAGCGGCTGTCGCCATCGCGGTCCTGCATACGCGGCATGCCGAGAATCCGGCAGCGAATCCGCATCCCGCAGTGGAGATGGCAAAGAACACGCCGCCTCCGCCTCGGCCTCAACCAAGTGACGCGGAGTTGAAGCTGCGCGCCGTGACCGCTGGTGCCGCGCCGCTGCCCAAAGCGAAGAAGGATTTGCGCGGGTTGGAGAACGCCGACCAAGATGTGAACACGGCGACGGGCAACAACGCGGTCACGGAAAACTTCATCACCACCCAGAACATCGCTGTCGCCAGCGACGCTGTTACGTTGAACTCCGCGCAGCAGGCCGCGAAGCCGCTGGGCCGCGCCTCGAATGCCGTGCCTGCGCAATCCGCTTCCGCGGAGCAGCAATCTTATGCGGGAGCCGCAAAGAACGCCGTGGCCGCGGGTACTACAGAGACTGTCACGGTGACGCAGTCGCCATCGGTCGAAGTTGCGCCGCTATCGTCCAGCTACCATGGCGATCTCCAGCAATCTCAATTGCAGGCCGCGGCCGCCCCACCGCAACCTGCTGCTCGAATGCAGGCAGCGCCGCCGCCGCCGCAGCCTGCCTTTGCCGGCGAAGCGGTCTCGAGCCTTTCCGCCAAATCACTGGCGCAGCCGATACACTGGCGCATCAGCGCGGAAGGCCGCGTGGAACGCCAGATCGGCGCAGGCAGCTGGGTATTGGCGACTCCGCCGGATGCAGCGAAGATGCGCGTGGTGGCGGTGGTCGGGCATCGCGTGTGGACCGGCGGCGAAGGCCTTCGGCTCTACACGTCCGTGGATAACGGAGTGACGTGGCGGCTGGTTGCGCTGGCGGCCAAGCGGGCGCCGGCCTTGGATGCGGGAGGGGATGCTGCGATCACAGGCCGCGCCGCGATGGGCGGCCTCGCCAAGGACCAGAGGGCGGCGGGCACCGGCGGCCCCACGAGCGCACCGGCCATTACACACATCCGCTTCTCATCGGAGGAGACAGGCGCCATCGAGGCTGACAACGGCGCCCAGTGGACGACGAGCGACTCCGGGGCGACGTGGAAGTAGCGAAGGGCACGCGATCCGTGGTTCAGTCGTATTGCTCCACCTGTTGCAGCAGCGCCAGCTTGCGCGCGGGCGGCAGAAAGCTCGCCTCGACCGCGTTGGCGGCGAGCTCGCGCATGTGATCGAGCGAAAAGCCGTATTCGCGATGTGCGAGGATGTATTCGCCAAGCAGGTCGGAGCCGAACATCGGCGGGTCGTCAGAGTTGAGAGTGACCATGAGGCCGGAGTCGAAGTAGTTGCGCACGGGATGGTCCGCGAACGAGGTGCAACAGCCGGTGCGAATGTTTGAGGTGACGTTGAGCTCAATGGGGATCTGCTTCTCTGCAAGCACTTCCATCAGGTGCGGATCGTACTGCGCTGCCAGGCAGTGGCCCAGGCGTTCTGCGCCGATGTTGATCGCACCCCATATGCTGCGCGGTCCCTCCAGCGGGCCGCCGGACTCGCCGGCATGCGCGGTGAGGCGGAGCCCGGCCTGGCGCGCCTCCGCATAGTGTTCCTTGAAGAGCGAGGCGGGCCCGCGCGCCTCATCGCCGCCGATGCCGATGCCGACGATGGAAGGCACGTGCGACCGCAGCTCGGCGGCCTTGCGAAAGACGCGCGCGGCTTCATCCGGGCCGAAGTTGCGGACGGCGTCGATGAGCCAGTAGATGGTGGCGCCGAAGTCCTTTTCGCCGCGGATGCGGCCCCGCTCGATGGCCTCGACGTATGGCTCAACGGCAACCTTGCGCCAGAAGTAGAGGATGCCGAAGGAGATGTATACCTCGGCGTGCAGTACACCCTGCGCGGCCAGCGCGCGGACCATGTTGTAGGTGATCAGCTCATAGTCTTCGGGGGTTTGCAGCCGCTCGGTCACGGCCTTGAAGGCCTGCAGGAAACCGAGAAAGTTTTCGTAGGTGTAGAGCTTGCGCGCAGCATCCAGCGTCAGCGGATCGGCATCATGGCGGCGAGAGAGGGCGACGAGAGTCTCAGGCTCGATTGTGCCTTCGAGGTGAAGGTGCAGCTCGACCTTGGGCAGCTTTCGCAGCCACTGGGGGATATCGATCTCGGCGTGCTTCGCTGAGGAACTGCGGGATCGTTGATTCGGCATTGTCTCCAGACTAGAGGATCGGGTCTGCGGGCGCAGCGATCAGAGCGGTGCCGGTTCGCCGGCTTCGATAAACGCACGGTGAATCGATGTCATTCCTTTGTCGGGTACGCGGCTTTTTCCTTGACATTGATAGGCGAAATGCCGGAAGCTCAAACTATTCCACAATTTCCAGTTTTTCCTGTCTCTCTGCGCCAGGTGCATCGCTCCCAGCGGGCCTGATTTCGATTTTTCGAGCACAAGGCGGCGCCATTCATCGAGCATTCGCAAACAGCGATCAGAATTTCCATTAACGGCAAGACTTTCAAGGAGTTGCCCATCGTATGACACTCACCTTCAGTTCCAGACGGCTTCTCGCCCTCGCTTCGGCCGCGGCGTTCGCGCTGTGCCCGGCCATTTCGCTTCGCGCGCAGACGGCTGCGGCCGGCACCATCACCGGAACCGTGACGGATTCCGGCGGCGCGATCGTTCCCAAGGCGTCGGTTGTGGTCACGGATACGGACACCGGCGTCGTCCACACCACGGCGACGACGGATGCCGGCGCTTACAATCAGCCGTTTTTGCAGCCGGGCAATTATGAGGTTGTGATCAGCGCTACAGGGATGGCGAAGGTGGACCGCAAAAACCTGGTGCTGACCGTCGGCCAGACGCTGACCGTGGACGCGCAACTACAGGTGGGTTCGACTGCCACCGAAATCACCGTGACCAGCGAATCACCGATTCTGGACCCGCAAAAGACTGAGGTGTCGCAGACGCTGGATCAGAATCTGGTCGGCAACCTGCCGGTCAACGCCCGCAACTGGAGCGACTTCGTTCTGCTCACACCAAATGTGACGCCCGACGGCAGTTCCGGCCTGGTGAGCTTCCATGGCATCAGCGGACTCTACAACCAGAACTACGTGGACGGCGCGAACAACAACCAGATGCTGTTCTCGGAAGCGCGGGGACGCGCATCGGGCGCACCTTACATCTACTCCGTCGATTCGATCAAGGAGTTCCAGGCGGAGACCTCAAACTACTCCGTTGAGTTCGGGCAGGCCGCGGGCGGGCAGGTGAACGCGATCACGAAGAGCGGGACCAACGCCATCCATGGCGATCTTTTTTATACGCTGCGCTACCCGACGCTGAACGCTCTCGATCCTTTCTCGAAGTTCACTGGGTTGCACAATGCTCCGACGCCGGCGGCGGGCGCGTTTCTGCTCACGCAGCCGGTGCATCAGCAGCAGCAGTTCGGGGGGTCGGTGGGCGGTCCGATCAAGAAGGACCGTCTGTTTTACTTCTTTACGTATGACGGCTTCCGGAAGGTGGGGAAGGCGTTGTACTACGACACCAACACGATTTCGCTGACGCCTTCGGGAACCTGGGATGGACAGACCCACAATGGAATCGCTGCGAACACCTCATTGATCACTCCTGCGCAGTGCCCGAACAACGGGACTTCGAGCACAGCACCCACCGTGTACTATCTCACCGCGGCGCAATGCAATGCGGCGATCACGTTCCTGCAGAATGTCTCAACGCAGGCTCCCACGCGGTTCCTGAAGGAGAATCTCTTTTTCCCGCGGCTGGACTTCCACATCAACAGCCGGAACGACGCTTTTGTCGACTTCAACTTCGTCGATTTCGACTCCGCTTACGGTTATAGCGGCAACCCAACCTTCCAGAACAGCTCTCCCTCGACGAACGGTCCTACGAGCTATCACGAGCGCTTTTTCGTGGGTGGTTTGACGACGCAGGTCGGGAATGGCAGCGTCAACCAGTTCCGCGCACAATGGGGCCGCGACCTGGAGACGGCGGGCGCATATGCCTCCGGTCCAAGCGTCAGCATGGGCGTGACGACCTACGGAATGCCCAACGCACTGCCGCGTATCGCGGAGCCGGATGAGCATCGTATCCAGCTCACGGACGTGTTCTCGATGACGCACGGAAAGCACAGCCTTAAGTTCGGCGTCGATGCAAACCTGGTGCACGAAATCATGATCAATCTCTTCCAGGGAGGCGGCATTTACTCCTACGGCGATTCGAATACCATCATCAATTTCCAGGACTGGGCCGCCGACTCCTTCGCCGGGCAGCCTGGCGACACGAGTCCATTCGCGGGGTATCACTACAAGTCGCTGGTCCAGACGGTTGATAAGGTCAACACGGTCGCCAACACGCAGGGCAAAGATGATTTCTGGATGAAGATGTGGGACGGCTTCGCGGAAGACAACTGGAAGCTGACCCCGACGTTCACGGTTACAGCGGGCGTACGCTATGACATCCAACTCACCCCGGCGCCCGGTCTGGTAAACCATCTTTTTGACCCGATCTCGTCGAAATACACGCAGACGATCAAAAACGTCACGGACCGCATTCAGCCTCGCGTCTCGTTCTCGTGGGCACCGTATCCGGGGACGGTTGTGCGCGGCGGATACGGTCTTTTCTCGGCGCTCAACCAGGGGTCAACCTATTACGCGATGCGGGTTGAAAACGGGGTTGTGCAGCTGAACTACAACTACAACGGCTGCCTCGCCGCCTGCTCTTCCGTGCCGAATGCAGTGCAATATCCGAACCTGCCGTTCCAGCCAACGGGGCCTCCTTTGTCTGCAGCGCTGTATCCCAGCGGTGGCGCTCCTCCGACCGTGAACGCCCTGAACGTCTCGCCGTCTTACAGTTTCCACGGGCTGGATCCAAACTTTGTTCCGCCTCTGGCGCATGAGATGAACATGAGCGTGGAGCAAGCTCTTCCGGGCAAGCTCTCCCTCCAGGTTGGCTACGTGGGAACGCGCGGCATGCGCCTTCCGGTCTTCCTGGATTCCAACCTTGTGGGTCAGACTCCACATGGGGTCCGTACGGTGTTCGTGCAGGATGCCAGCAACAACGTGATCAAGACACTGACGGTGCCTTACTATCTGCCGAGTGACCGGATCAATCCGGCACTGACTTCGTTCAACATAGGGTTCAGCAAAGCGAACACCTGGTATAACTCGCTCGCTGTTACAGCGCGCCGTCCATTCAACAATGGGCTTGAGGTGCTGTTCAATTACACCTGGGCCCGCGCGACGGATGACGGCCAGGTGCAAGGCGCGAACGGTACCTTCTATGGCGGCGATACTCCGCTTGATCCCAACAACATCAAGCTGGAGAACGGTCTTTCGGATATCGACATCCGCAACCGCATGACACTGAGCTTTGTGTATCAGCCGCAGATCATGAAGGACAACAAGTGGGTGAAGAACATCATCGACGACTTCCAGTTCTCGGGTTCGGACACTGCATCGGCGGGCGAACCGATCTTTATAAGCATGAGCGGTACGGTCGGTGGAGGGGCCGAGGGCAACATCTACGGCGGCGCCATGAGCTCCAGCTCGGGATCCAGCACTACGGGCCGGCCGCCGCAGATTGGACGCAACAGCATCATCGGTCCGGGGCTCAACGATCTGGATATGCGTATCTCACGCAATGTTCCGATCCACGAGTCGACGTACCTGCAGTTCTCGATGGATGCGTTCAACGTTCCGAACCACCAGATCATCACGGGCGTGCAGGGCGGCTATTCGAGCTACATTGCGGGGGCGGGAGCCAAGTCGGGAGCCTACACCTGTACCACGCAGGCGGCGCCTACAGGTTCCACCTTCGGCGGCTGCATTGTGCCTACGACCAATACTGGCCTCAATGCCTTCCGCGTGACCTCAAGCACCAACACCAGCAGCCTTTACACTTCGCGTCAGCTGCAGTTTGCCGCGAAGCTGTTCTTCTAACAGTTGGCCGGCGCGTGAGCGCTGGAAGCAATATCCGTCCCCGGAGAAGTGATGCTCTCCGGGGATTTTCTTTTGCCGCAAGGGCGGTCTTGCTGTCGTTCGGCGCAACGGACCTCGATAGACTGATGCAGGCAGGAGCGAAGCGCCAAGGAGGACACCACATGCCGCGAGAACTGGACTGGACCGACACGGAAGAGATCGCAATTCAACTGCAGGAGATGTTCCCGGACACGGACCCCTACTCGGTGCGCTTCACCGATCTGCACAAGTGGGTGGTGCAGCTGCCGGGGTTCGTGGGCGATCCCGCGAAGTCGAACGAAGGGATTCTGGAGGCGATCCAGACGGCCTGGCATGAGGAATACGAAGACGCCAAAGGCGCTTGAGAGCGCGCCAGACGACGCCATGGCACGGAAGCGTTATGGCTGGCGGCATGGGGAAAATGGTGTAGTCGAGGGACGGGCGGGAGCGCAGTACCCGTGTGGTTACCGGCGTACGAGGTTCCCCACGCGCGGAATGACGGCGTTCGCCGGTTAACATACTGGGGAATTCGTCTCAGTCGCGCAGCCCCAAGGAGTTCTCTCAGGTGACCACCATGCCCCTTCGCCGTTCGCTCTGTGCCATGTCGCTGCTCGCCGGTATCAGCTTGGTCTTCGGCTGCGGCAATCCCACCGGACTGGACTCGATTCAGGTCAGCCCTGCCAATCAGTCGCTGATTGTCGGACAGACCGCGCAGCTTACAGCGACGGGAACCTTCGGCAACGCAAACCATCCTTCCACACAGGATGTTACAAAGTCCGTGACCTGGACTTCGAGCACGCCGTCGGTAGCGACGGTGGGATCGACAGGCCTCGTGACGGCGGCTGGTGCGGGCACAACGATCATCACTGCCAGCGCTACGGCCTTCAATGGGCCGATCAGCTCCAGCGCAACGATATCGGTCGCAGTTTCGGGGACGGGCAGCACCTCAACCGGTGGCGGCGGAATCAGCGGTACTGAGCCGCTGCTCTCGATCAACATTGTGCCCGGCGGGACCACCGTTTCAAACAAAGGAATGACTGGGCAGTATCTGGCTTTCGGAACCTATTCAACTCCTCCCTATGTTCGCGATCTGACCAACCAGGTTACGTGGATCTCGCTGGCCCCTGAGGTTGCTTCGATCGAATCCGGCGGTGCAATCGGGCAGGTTGGCGGCCTTGCCACGGCAATGGGTTATACGGGCGACAGCCCCATCTATGCTGAGGCCAGCAATCCGGACGGAACGATCGTCCTCTCCAACTCGCAGACATTTACCTGCAAGAATAGTGCAGGCGTATGCGATCAGACGGTGGCTCATCCGCAGTTCGCAACGATTACGGTTTTTCACGCCGGGTCGAATACCACTACGTGGTCGATCACAGCGCCACCGGACACGGTCGTTGGACCTGGACCACCGTATCTGATTCATTGCGGACCTGGCTCAGCGGGCGGTTCGGTCTGCACCGGTGTGTATGAGACCGGATCAACCGTGATACTGACGGCCTCGCCAACGGGAGCCGGATTTGGCGGCTGGTCGTCAGGAGATGGAGCGCCGGGCGTCGGTTGCACTCCGGCCGCCGGATTCACGCTTCTGAATTCACCGACGTGCACCGTCACCCTTACCGGCGATACTTCGGTTGGAGCCATCTTCTACTAAGGACCACATCGTGCAAACAGAAGGCCACTTCGGGTAGTGGGTCAGTTTGAAAAAAGATGACCTCAGGGGCTAAAGCCCCAACCTCAAATTGGCCCGCTTATGGCGTGGCTGAAGCCACGCCCTTTCGAAGCAGAGTTCAAACTGACCCATTACCGCCACCCGATGTGGGTGGCCTTTGTTGCTGGAGCGTGCTTGAGCATCTCTAGTTGTATGCGGTGAGTTTTTAAGCCGACGGCGCGGGGATGATCTTTCGTGGGGCGATCCCACTCATCGCGATGAGGCCGCGATGAATGGGGCACAGATTTGGGGTGAGTGGGAGAAATGCAAGTACAGGGGTCCTTCGCTGCGCTCAAGGATGACGGCGGTTTGGAGGGTCGTGGGGCGATCCCACTCATCGCGATAAAGCCGCGATGAATGGGGTATCCATTCGACTCGGCCTCCGGCCTCGCTCAGGGCAGGCTGGATTTGTGGTAAGCCGCGCGAAGGGCACTGTCAAAAATTACGCGAGCGCGGCGTTGATGTTGTCGATGGCTTCGTCGATTTCGTTGGGCGCCTTGTAGCCAACGGTGACGCAGTCCACGCCGGCGTTGCGGAAGGCGAAGCGCATCGCCTTCTGGCGGTCCTGCTGGTTGAACACGCCTTCGCCGATGAGCTTCATGCTGAGCACGCCCATGCCCGCAGCCTTTGCTGCGTGGACGTGCTGCACGACCTCGGGTACGTCGCCGAGCTGGTTCCATGAGGTGGCTTCGTTGTCCATGCGCTGGCCGGTGTGGTTCATGCGGATCATGGCCACCTGCAGCCATGTGTTCTGCGGCACCTGGCGCAGCGCAGGCAGGCCGTGAACCGATGCGCCGCGGGCGAGGATGATCTTCTTCTGCTGCGCCTCGGAGATGGCATCCTGCCAGCGACGCGAACGCTGAGGCCAGTCGTCGCCCTGCTGTACGTGGAGCAGCATGATGTCGAAATAGTCGGTGTTGGCCTGCCGGCGCAGGTCATCGAAGCGCTGGTGCGGGTCACCGGAGTCCGTCGTGATCTTCGACAGCAGCACGTACGAGTCGCGTGGGATGCCGCGCAACGCGACGCCCAGCATGCGATGCATGTCGGTGTAGGTATCGCAGGTTTCGAAGAAGCGAATGCCGCGATCGTAGGCGTGGCGCACGAGCGCGTTGAAGCCGTCCTGGCCGAGCCGCCGCTGCACCGCGCCATTGTTTGTGCCGGTGCCGAAGGCGAGGCGGGTGGCCCTGATGTTGGACTTGCCCAGCGTGACGAGGTCGGTTGCCTTGTTGCCTTGGGGCGCGGCGGCTGCGATGGGGAGCGTGCCGGTGGAAGCGAGCGCTCCGGCAGCGAGCGAAGTGCGAAGGAAGTTGCGGCGAGAGGTGCGGACCATGGGTGTCTCCGGAGGATGGAGTGCGGGCCGGCTTGATGAGGAGAGGATACGCCGTCTGGTTGCTGGGTGCTAGTTGCTGGGGGCGAGGGCAAGACAAATGCGGAGATTCTGACTCTGCCAAGCGGGATCAGAATGACGGCCGTGGTTAATTGGGAAGAGGATACGCCGGGAAGTTGTCAGTTGTCAGATGCCGAGCTTCCTGAACAAATCGTCGGCCCTCCTGGCACGATAAAGCTCTTCACCCTTCGCGCTCTTGCGCAAAGTTCGCCGCGTGGCCCTATTAGCTGGTGCTCCGCTGCCATGGCTTTTCGGCCTGCTAGGATGGGCGGAATGCTCAAGCGGGTCGTCGTTGGACTGGCCGTGGTGGTAGGGATGTTTCTGCTGGTCCTTGTGCTCATACTGCTCGTGGATCGAATCTTCGGCGTCGGCATCATTTACCGCGGCAAGTACATTTAGGCGGGACTTGCCAGGATTGGCTATTACGGTCTACCGGCGGCGCAGAATCTGGTGGGGAAGTTTGGAGCCAGTTGCGAGGAGGATGAGTCCGGCGACGGCGATCCATACGGCTGATCCGGCGGCGAGGGTTTCGATGTCGTGCCGGTGGGTCGAGGCGGACGGCAGGAATCGCACCACGAATGCGGTGATCGCAAATGAGACGAGCGCGGCCAGGAGGGCGCGGCCCAACTCGCCGAATTCCAGATCGCCGAACGAAACGAGGCGCTTGCGATGGAGCAGGATGGCGAGGGTCACGGTCTGGGCAAGAATGCCGAGGTCGGATGCGATGGCGAGGCCCTTCAGGTCGAAGCCGTGGAAGAGTGCGGCGTACATCGGGATGCACAGCACGGTGATTACGCTGCCGGTGATCGCAGGAGTCATGGTGTCGCTGGCGGCGTAGAACGCGCGCGCATAGATTCCCTGCACCGCCCAGACAGCGAGCGTGATGGCGAAGATGGTGAACAGATGGGTTGCGGCGACGGTGTTGTCGTGGGTGAAGCGTCCGCCGCGCAGCAGGTCCATGAGCCATGGGCCAAGCGCGATGACTCCCGCGGAACAGATCATGCCGACGCAGAACAGCCGCGACACGGTGCGTGAGACCGATGCGGAGAATTCCTTCATGCGGCGCTGCTGGTACATGGATGCGAAGAAGGGCAGCGAGGCGGCGCCCGCGGCTGGTCCGATGATGCTGAAGGGCGCGTTGAAGAGGAACTTCGCGACGCTGATGAGCGTGAAGCCGCCTTCATGGACGGTTGCATAGTATTCGAGGATGTAGCGATCCATCATGACCAGCGAGACGCCGACCATGAGCGGAAGCGAAAGCCGCAGCCATTCGCGGAAATCGGGTGCGCGAAAGTCGACGGTGGGATGGAAGCGCAGGCCTCCGCGAAAGGCGGCGGTGGTGTTGATGAGCATGGAGCCGACGAAGGAGCCGGCGAGGACGCCGACGGCGAGCGAATGGATGTCGAGGAAGCGGTGCAGAAAGATCGCGCCGAGGATGATGCCGGCGTTGTAGATGACCGGGGTGAAGGCCTGGTAGATGAAGATTTTTCGCACCTGGAGGCGCGCGCCCATCAGGCTGCCGGCAAACCAGAACAACTGGACAGGGACCATCCAGCGCGTCAAAGAGGTGGCAAGCGAGAAGCGGAGCGGGTCCGTACGGAAGCCCTTGTTGCATAGCCAGATGTATTGCGGCGCGATGATCTCGCCGAGGACGACGCCCAGCGCCAGCACGACGAGCATGTTGGAGAAGATGACGGAGAGCGCGCGGTCTTCGCCTTCGGAGTCGCCGCTTTCGCGATAGCGGTTGAAGATGGTGATCGCGGAGGTGGCGGCTGCTCCGCCGATGAGGAAATAGCTGATGAGATCCGGCAGTCCGAAGGCGGCCTGGTAGGCGTCCTGTTCGGGGCCTGCGCCCCAGAGCGAGTTGACGACGCGCGTACGCAGGAGGCCCAGCAGGCCGGAGGCCAGGGCGCTGATCATCAGCAGCATGGCGGCCGAGCCGGCGGTGTGGGTGCGGGTGGAAGAGCGGTCAGGCAAGGTAGTGGAAGACACGGCAGTGTGGCTTTGATTCTAGCCTCGGAGGCGCGCCCAACAGTTGACGCGGATGGTGCGCGACGTTCTGGAGGGATGCACGGGGCAAATCTCGAGCGGACACTTATTCCTCCTGAGTTATAATACTTCTATGGAATAATATTCCTATGCCGTACCCAGTAGAGTTCACGGATGAGTTTGAAGCGTGGTGGCACGACCTGAGTCCCGATGAGCAGGAGAGCGTAGACTTCTCGGTCCGATTGCTGGAAGAGAGAGGCGTTCATCTGAAGCGGCCTCATGCCGATGCGATTCACGGCTCCCGGTTCACAAACTTGCGGGAGCTCAGATGCCAGCATGAAGGCCGGCCACTTCGAGTGCTGTATGCATTTGACCCAAGGCGCACAGCGATTTTGTTGCTGGGGGGCAAGACGGGCAGAAAAGATTGGTATGCGGACTGGGTGCCAAAGGCTGAGGAGATTTATCAGCGGCACCTGGATGAGATATCGACGGAAACTTAGAAGATCCGTAACGGGCGATCCCGTGGAGGTGTCGAATGGCGCGAAATTTCAAGGAGCTTCGGGAGAAGATGGAGCCGGCCCGCCGCGCGCGTGTGGAGAAGCGTGTGCAGCAGGCATTGCGCGCGATGCCGCTCGACGAATTGCGAGAGGCCCGTGAGCTCACGCAAACGCAGTTGGCGGAAGTGCTGCAAGTATCGCAGGGCGCAGTCTCAAAGGTTGAACGCAGGGCCGATATGTACATCAGCACCCTGCGCAGCTATGTGCGCGCGATTGGTGGCGACCTGCAGATTCGCGCTGTCTTCCCGGAAGGCGAAGTCTTGATCGACCAGTTTGAAGATCTGGGGAGTAGACAGAGGGGTTAGCGGCTGCGACGGATGGGCAGCGGGGCGGGGTTCTTCGCGGCGCGGGATTTGTGCACGCCGGGAAGCGCGTCGATGGGCCGCTCCAGCATGGCGGAGAGCGATTCCAGCTCCCGCCGCAGAGCGCGCAACTGCTTTGCTTCGGATGCCGGTTTCGCGTGGCCGGGACCGCTGTCGATTAATGAAAGCTGCGGAGAGTCCTTTTCGCCGCCACGGAACTCGCTCTTGAGCACCGCGCGCGCCCCGGGAATGGTGTAGCCCTCTTCCTTCAGCAGCGATTTCACGCGCAGCGCCATCTCGACATCGCGGCGGCGGTAAAGCCGCTGCCCCGTGCCGCCCTTGTTGGGACGCAACTGCGGAAACTCGCTCTCCCAGAAGCGCAGCACATAGGCAGGCACTTCGCACAGCCGCGCCACCTCGCCGATGCGGAAGTAAAGTTTGTCAGGGATGGCAGAGGCCAGCGCACCGGTCGGATGCTGTGGGCCGCGACGGGTTGGCGCGCTCGAAGCCATCTGGCAGCAATGGTAACGCAGCAGAGATGGCGACGGCGAAAGGATTCGCAGGGATTCGGCAGAACCCTCCTACATCTTTCGCGAGATGTGGGGCACCCGGAAGGGATTCGGCAGAACCCTCCTATATCTCCCGCGAGATGTGGGGCACCGGTGAACGCAGCACAACTCTTTTAAAACAGAAGCGAGCCAGCGATCTTCCGCTGACTCGCTGCCTGCCGTCCGCCGGTTAGAACGGATTCAGCTTTTTGAGGCCTTTCTTCGGCTTGTGCTTGGAAGAGGATTCCTGGTCAGCGTCGTATGCCGGTTTGGGATTCTTCTTGCTGTTGGAAGCTGTCTGCTGCTGCTGCGGCTGGGAGCTCGGCTGCGCCTCATTGACCGGGTCTGGCGCTTTGTCGGCGTGCTCCACGGGTGCAAGCTGCGTTGTCGCCGGCCCGGAACTCGGCAGCCCATTGTCGGGAGGGTTGGGCCTGGCACTTTGCGCGGAGGGCTGAGTTGCCGCGGGCTGCGCCTGCTGCTCGCCTGCATC
>DATNAU010000206.1:0-13326 GCA_035572415.1 Acidobacteriaceae bacterium | reverse complement strand
CGCCCTGAGTTGATGTTCCGGCCGTATCGCCTCTAACGCCCTTGTCATTCTGAGGCGTAGCCGAAGAATCCCCGTATTGAGTCGCCCCACCAGTTTGCAGCTTGCCACCCGTGCTCGCGTCATTCTGGAGCGAAGCTCCAGAATCCCCGGATTTGGGAGTTGCCGGATTGTTCTGTGCTTCCATGTCTGCCATAACTTGTGCAAGCTCCTTCGGCGCCCGAGGAAAGATGGGCGCTAGCGCGCCGAGCTTTCTGCCCGGCTTCAACCCGCCCCACTTTAGATCTTTCAGTTCGCCATTGCATGCGGCTTGTTCAATATCACCCAACCCAAGCTGCGCCCACACCTTCGCCGTCGTGTGCGGCATGATGGGATAGAGCATCGCGGTAATGATGCGGATCGATTCGGCAACTTCGTATAAGCAATTCGAGACTATCTCTTTGTCAGTCGGTTCCTCGCTCTTCGCCAATTTCCAAGGCGCCTTTCGCGTCAGGAGACCATCGGCCTCCGATATTAGAAACTCAGCGGAGTCAAGCACCCCTGCCTTCATCGATTTGCGGAGTCCTTCGTTTGTCGGAAGTGCGAAGTTCAAACTTCGGAACGCGGGCTCATAGAAAAAAAGTGCGGCAGCGGCATGACCTGCCAAATCTGCATCGGGGACCTTCACAAATTGATTCGGATCGGGTAGACCCGCCCTGACCCCTCCCGCTGCGCCTTGGTCGGACAGGATGATCGTCGTCATGCCCCAGTCCCTATGAGAAGGCACTCCTCCTAAACAAATCTGCTCGACCATCTTCAGCGTGCGGCTGACTAGGTTGCCGTAGCCGTTAGCCAAGTCGGCGTTATAGCGGATTATCAGCGCATCGAAGGAGAAGCTGCCATCCTGGCCGAAGGGAATCTCGCGCAGCAGGAAGTAGCGCAGCACGTCGGCGGCGAAGAGGTCGCAGTCGCCCTTGTCCGGCTCGGGCTGCCCGAGGCGCGTGAGTTCCTTGCGGTAGTGCTCGCCGAAGGCGTCCAGAATCGTCTCCGTGCGCACGATGTTGCCGCGCGACTTCGACATCTTCGACTCCTCAAACAGCAACCAGCCATGCGCCTGAATCTTCTTCGGCAGCGGCAGGCCCGCAGCCAGCAAAAACGCCGGCCAGTAGACACAGTGGAAGCGGATGATCTCCTTGCCGACGAGATGCAGATCGGCGGGCCAGTACTTCTCAAAGCTCGCAACGTCTTCCGGCGCATCCGAGCCGTATCCGACCGCGCTCATGTAGTTCGTCAGCGCGTCCAGCCATACGTAGATGACGTGGTTCGGATCGTCGGGTACTGGCACGCCCCACTTAAAACTTGAACGTGAAATGGAAAGGTCGTTTAGGGCCCATTCGACATAGGGATTCCCCCTACTCGATTCTTTGATCACTTGTGGGCCGCCATTTGGTGTGCCTTCGACGAAGCTTGAGTCTTCCTTGAAGAGTACAACTTGACGATTCGTATCCTTGCCATCTGACCGCGTGCACAAATCAGCGTATGTCAAAGCAAGCGTATGAATAAAGAACCGCTCAATCGGTGGCATTGGTCCGAATGAGTGCGCCATACTCGTAGTCTGCACTTTGTGAACGGCTTGTAGGAACTCTTGATTCAGTTCAGCTTTGCGCGATGCAGCTATTTGCATCTCATCAGACAGCCGCTTGCCCATCAACTGATCGTTTTTCCTTTGAGCTGCTGGTACATTGCCGCGCAGAAAGCTAAGCACTTCGCTGCGACGGGCTTCGGGTTCGATAACGAGTTCGCCTGACTCGATTAGCTCGATCAGAGGACGTTGGAAGCGGCTCAACCGAAAATAATAATTTTCTTCAGTTACCGTTTCGGTCGGTCTGCCGCATTCCGGACAAGGCGCGCCGGGCGGCACATCGACGAACGTCTCATCTGAAATGCAGTACTGACCCGTATAGGGGCGCGGGTATATGAAGCCGTTTGCCTTGAGTTTGCGAAACAGCTTCTGCACACCGCGCTTGTGCTCTGCGCTTGTTGTCCGGATGAACTTGTCGTTCGTGATGCCCATCCGTTTCCACAGCGCCTCGAACGAAGCGGCAACCTCATCGGCAAACTGCTGCGGCGGAATGCCGGCCGCCGCGGCCGAGCGCTCGATCTTCTGGCCGTGCTCATCGGTGCCAGTCAGGAAGAAGACATCTTCGCCCAGAAGACGATGCCGCCGGGCCAGCACGTCGGCCGCAATCGTCGTATACGCATGACCGATGTGCGGGCGCGCGTTGACGTAGTAGATCGGAGTGGTGAGGTAGAACTTTTTCTGCTGGTCCGGCATGGGAGAAAGCCCAGTTTATCAGGCTGCGATCCCACCCAAGCGGAGCGTGAATGGGGCACCCAGATGCAAACTGGCTATCGTGTCTTTGCCGGATCGGCCGGCGTGTCGGTCGCGGTCTGCGGCGTTCCGGCCTCGGCCGCCTGCGCCGTGCGCGCGGCGTTCAGGTGCTGCTCCATCGATACCTTGGCCTGGTGCGAGTTGTGCGACCGGATCGCGCGATAGATCTCGCGATGCATCTCGGCGGACTCCTTCAGGTCCTGCGAGTTCGCCACCGTCAGCCGGCGCGTGTCATACAGGTTCGAGGTGATGGTCTCCATCAGCGCCGCAAGGATCGGATTGCCCGCCGCGCGCGCGATGGTGCGATGGAAGCGCACGTCGTGGATCAGGTACTCATGCGGGTCTTCGAGGGACGCGTACATCTCGGCAACTTCTTCGGCCAGTTCCGCAACATGCTCGTCGGTCGCGCGCTCAGCGGCCAGCGACGCAACCGAGGACTCGATCACCTGCCGCGCCTCAAACATCTGCCAGGGCAAAAAGCCATGCAGCGCGCCGAGGACCGTGAGCGAGCTGGAATCGAGCGCCGGCGGCCCTGACGATACGAACGTTCCTGCACCGTGGCGGCTCTTCAGCACGCCCATCGCCGAGAGGAACCCGATGCCTGCGCGCAGCGAGGAGCGGCTGATCTTCAACTCGCGCGCCAGTTCCCGTTCCGGCGGAAGGCGATCTCCAGGCCGCAGCGCGCCCGAAGAGATCAGTTCCCGCACATGCTCGACCACCTGCAGCGTCAGCTGGCTGTGGCCGTTCGGCTCTTCGGCGGTCTTATTCTTCGCAGTGCGGCGCGGGTTTCCATTGTTCGCAGTTCTCATCGCAGCAATCAGTCCATCCAGAGAGGTTCAACAACAACAGCAGACGGAAGCGTATCACGCAAAATTGGTCAGGCCGCTTGGTCCCGCGGTCGGGCAGCCCCGAGTTTCGGCACCAGCAGTTGAAAGATGAGCAGTCCAACGACATAGGCCGATCCGGCGAGCGCAAAGATGAACAACGGATGCAGCGACAGGTTGCGCTTTACCAGCCAGGTGAAGATCGCGCCTCCCGCAGCCCCAAACGCGCCGCCGATCCCAACCACGGTCGAAATGCTGGTCGAGGGGAACATATCTCCCGGCGTAGTGAAGATGTTGGCGGACCAGCCCTGGTGCGCCGCGGTAGCGAGGCAGAACAAGCCAATCGCCGGCCATGCATTGCCTGGGAACATGGTGTGCATATGCGGCACTGCAATGATTGGTACAACGCAAAGCGCCGTCAGCAGCATTGCCGTCTTGCGGCCAAAGTTGACGGTGTAACCCCGCTTCATCAGAAAGCCGGAGAGCCACCCTCCGCCAATGGACCCGACACTCGCGGCTGTATAAACGGCAGCAAGCGGGCCGGTCATCTGAGCGATACCCAACCCGTAGTTATCGTTGAGGAACTTCGGCAGATAAAAGAGATAAAACCACCAGACCGGATCTGTGAGGCCTTTAGCGATACAAAAGCCCCAGAAGCCGCGGTTGCTTAGCAGAACGGAATATGGCAGCGCTTTGTCCGTCGGCGCCTGCGCGACGGGCTCCGCCGCAGGGCTCTCTTGGGCGAGCATCGGCCTGCGTCGCAGGCGGTTGTACGGGAAGAGCAGCCAGATCACGCACCAGATGAGTCCCATGGAGCCCGTACAGATGAATCCCGCGCGCCAACTCCATTTTGCCGTCACAAAGGCAATCAGGGCCGGAGCGATATAGGCTGAGGCGTTCGAGCCGGAGTTGAACAGCCCTGTGGCCAAAGCGCGCTCTTCGGTGGGAAACCATTCTGCGGTCGCCTTGATCGCCGCTGGAAAGTTGCCGCTCTCGCCGAGACCAAGGAAGACCCGGGCCACGCAGAAACCGGCCACCGAACCAACGAGCGAGTGGCTGAGAGAGGCGCATCCCCAGATGAGAATGGCGACCGCGTAGCCCGCCTTCGTCCCAAGCTTGTCGATGATGCGTCCGGCAAACAGGAAGCCGACCCCGTAAGCAATCTGGAAGGCGATCCAGATGTTGCCGTAGTTGTTGTCGAACGCCACCTGGTGCGCAGCATCCACGCCGGGAATCCAGCCCATGAACGGCAGGTGGATCAGCGGCTCGATCAGCGAGAAGACCGAGCGGTCCATGTAGTTGATCGTCGTCGCCAGAAAGAGCAGGAAGCACACGAACCAGCGAATGTTCGACTTTTCCGGGGCTGACATGGTCAGACCAGGGTTGGAGACAGCGGCGTTGCTGGACATGGGGTAGAAAACTCCACTGCGGCAGGTCGTGCGCGACTTCGAGACCGCACCCCATGGTATTCGCCCCGGTTGCGGATGACAATGCGGTTGGACCACCGGCCAAACGCCCGGCATCGGTGCTGTTTTGGGACGCTGACGGCGGAGTATGCGCTGAAAGCGATTGTGGGCCGGCGCGTAGGCGGAGAGAGTAAAGAAAACTCGTGCGGGCGCCGATGAGAGATTTCTAAGGTTGTGACGCCGCGCATGGCTACACAGGCATTACGCGACAAAGCGACAGGAACCATCATGACCTCCGAAGGAATGGAACTCGAAGCGCTGCAGCAGCTCAACAAGGCGCTGCATGACCTCTGCCAGCCGATGACGACGCTGCAATGCCGTCTGGAGATGGCAGGCGTGCTGGGCACGGCGGACGCGTATCGTGACGCGGTGGAGCTTGGCCTTGCTGAGTGCTCCCGGCTGATCGAAGCGGTGGATGCGATGCGCGGCGTGGTGCGCGCGGCGATGCGCCAGACCAACTCTTGAGAGCCAGCTAATGGAAGCCGGCGAGGGCTTGGCCCCGCGAATGCTTCTTCCCAATGCGAACGGACAACCAAGCTCACAGAGCGAGCGGGCGGCAATCCCGGCGCGGAGCGGTCCCGATCTCGATTTGGAGAGACGCATTCATGGGGATTCAGGCGATGGCGCAGAGCAAAACAGCGGGACGGCGTGGTGCTTCCGAAACGATCGACGCAGCATTTCTGGGGCGCGCAAGCGATGCCGACCTGCTGGAGAGCGTAACGCCCTCCGGCCCGACGGCCGCGGAGCGCGATGCGCTGCTGCTGGAGCACCTGCCTACGGTTCGTTACATCGCGCGGCGCATCCATGAGCGGCTGCCGCAGCACGTCGAGCTGGACGACCTGGTCTCGGCCGGCGTCGTGGGCCTGATCGACGCGTTCTCCAAGTTCGACCACACCAAGAAAGTCCAGTTCAAGAGCTATGCGCAGTTCCGCATCCGCGGAGCCATTCTGGACTCGCTGCGAACGCTGGACTGGAGCCCGCGCGAGCTGCGGCGCAAAGGGCGCGCGGTGGAAGAGGCGATCCGCGCGGTCACGCAGCGGCTGGGCCGCGTGCCGAGCGAACAGGAGATTGCCGGCGAGATGAATCTTTCCCTCGGCGACTATCAGCAGCTTCTCGGCGAGCTGAAGGGCCTGGAGATCGGCAGCCTCCACATGGAGCGCACGGAAGACTCCGGCGACGAGGAGCTGGCGTATGTTCCCGGCTCACCGGATGAAGACCCGCTGTTCCGCTGTCTGCAGGGTGAGATGAAGCAGCGGCTGGCGGACGCGATCGAAGAGCTGCCAGAGAAGGAGCGCATGGTCCTCACGCTCTACTACTACGAGGAGCTGACGATGAAGGAGATCGGCGTGACGCTCGGCGTTGTCGAGTCGCGGGTGTCGCAGGTCCATTCCTCGGCGGTGGTCCGGTTGCGGACGGCGCTCGCTGGTCTGCGCACGGAGAATACTGCAAAAAATGCGGTTGCGAAGAAGGCAGCGACTACGGCCGCAAGGGCCGGCACCGCGCCGACGGCTACACCAACGGGCCGGTGGAGAATCGCCTAGACTTCCGCTCTGCTCGCTTCGCGGCGAACCTAAGCAAATTCTTAAAACGTAAGCCTTGCGCTGAACTGCAACTTGCGGGCCTGATTGTTCTGGCTGGTGTAGGTCCCATAGCTAGCTGAATTCAGGCTGGTACCCACAGCGTTGAAGTAGACGCTGTTCGGAACGTTGAAAGCATCGGCCTGGATCGCCAGTTTCACAGACTCGACGATCGGGATTTCTCTTCGCACGCTGAGGTCGATGTCCGCGACTGCGGGGGCGAAGAGGCCGTATGGGGCACTGCGCGCCGCGTTGCCGTAGGTGTAGGGGTCAGGATTCGTGAAGGCCACATTCAGGCCTTGGAGATGGTGAAGCGCGGCCTCGGCCCGCGTGCCCGGTTTTCCGAGGAGGTAGATGCTGCCGCTGAAGCCGGGTTTGAGGTTGGGATAGCAGGAGCCGAGAATTCCGCCCGTGGTGCAGTTCGCTCCGACGGACAGCGGCGAGCCGGATTGCACAGTGAAGATGCCGGAGAGCTGCCAATCGTCGACGATTGCGCGGACCACGGGATTGCCGCCGTTGAATCTGCGTCCTTCGCCAAAGGGCAGTTTATAGACGGCCGTGGCGTGGAGGACGTGCTTATGATCCAGCCCGCCCACGGAGTACTCCAGATAGTTCGCACCAGGGAGGCGCGCACCGGCAAGGTCGTCCATCTCCTTGCTGAAGGTGTAGTTGATCATGAAGGTCAGGCCATTCGTGATGCGCCGGTTGAGCGTCGTCTGCAGCGCGTTGTAGGACGACTTTCCTACGTCCAGCCAGGGATCGCTGAGGCCGTTGTACTGCGGGAATGGCTTGAGCGATTGACCGACGGTGCCGGTAAAGTTCGGGAACGGGGCGGCCACGGTAAAGCCGAGGGCCTTCGCCGCGGTGATGGTGGAAGACGACAACGTCTGCGTGAGCAGAGAGCCGAGGGGAAGATACTGTAGCGGGATCTGATTGGTGAACGGCCCATTGACCGCCGCGCCGGGCAGATAACGGCCGACACTGCCGCTATATGCGACGCTCAACGTAGTGTTCGCGCCGAAGGCACGCTGAATGTTGAGGAAAAAATTCTGATACTGAGGCGCCTGGCCCCCCTTATCTGGATCTCCATAGACCAGGGTCTGCGCAGTCCCCGGACCGGCGCCGATGGCCGCGGCGCCCGGCGCAGATGCCGAGATGAAGCCAATGCCGAAGCTGGGGTTGAAGAACGGCGGATTGATCGGGTTTCCGGGGACGCCGCTGTCCCAGTAATAGGCAGGCTGTCCGGTAACGGTGCTGCTGAGGCTGCCGTTGCTATTGAATCCGATCTGGCTGAGGCCCTGGCGGCCGGCAGTCCGTCCCCCAACCCCTCCGGCGTGCGCATAGACCATGGCGTACGAGGCGCGGACCACTGTTTTGTTATCGATCTTGTAGGCGAGGCCAAAGCGCGGCCCGAAGTTGTGATAGTGCATCTTGACTGGAGTATGGCAGTGGCAACTGTCCGGCCCATCGCCGGCAAACTGCAGGCCACCCTTAATGCCGCCGGCGACAGGGTTGGCAATGTCCGGATTGAAGAAGGACATACGGTCGAGCACTTCGTTGAAGGGACTCCACAGGTCCCAGCGCAGACCCATGTTCAGGGTAAGGCTGGGTGAAACCTGGACATCGTCCTGGACGTAGAGAGCGTTGGTCTTGTAGCGTCCGCCGGTCTCGATGACAGCGTTCTGAACCACTGTGCTGCTGCTGACCGCACCCAGCAGAAAGCTCGCGTAGCCCAGACCGGTGGAGTTGTCGATCGCCCCGCTGGACGTGAAGTTGGCAGTCTGGCTCGCGCTGAAGGAGAATCCGGCCTGCGTCCCGGTGAGGGGAGTGTTCTCGTTGTCCTGGAGGGCCTGCCACTGGTAGCCGAAGGTGAACTGGTTCCTTCCCTTGGTCCAGAGGACGTTGTCCTGCGCTGTGAACGTCGTTTGCCATTCGTTGAAAGCGTGTGAGTTGGTCCCGTCCCAACTGTCCGGGCTGTTGTTTCCGCTGAAGCTGATGTCGGGAAAGCCGGTGCTGGCGATTCCGGGGGGCAGGCCGGTGAGTCCAGCCTTGGAGGGGTAGTTGCCGCTGGCAGTATTGCTGGTGAGCGGGATAAACAGACGGCTGAGGCCATACCCGAAATTATTGACAAGCCTTGGAGTAAGGACGTAATCGTCGTGTACCTGAGCTGTAGTCGAGTACTCGATGACGCCTCTGCCATCGGTGTAGGGCACGGGAAGCGCGGGTCCACTCAGGCTGCCGGTGACGGGATTGGCGTATTTGCCCCTGCTGAACAACCCGTAGAGCCGGTTCCTCGAAGAGATGTCGTAGTCCAGTTTTGCCGTGCCGTTGTCGTTGGTCACCAGGTTGGGCAGCGACGCCAGATAGTTGGCCGAGATGCCTGTGCCGAGGGGCGTGCCGTCATAGTTCTTAGTGGGAAGGTAAGACTGGAAGGACTGGGCTACTTTGGAGAGCGCTGGGCTGCCGGGGCAGATGACGTTCAGCACGCCATTGCAGGAAATCTGCTTGCGGCTGGTGCAGGCGCCCGATGAGTTTGTCGTGAGGCAGGTCGTAGGGTCGTAAATCGGATTCGGAAAGGCGCTGAAGTCGCCCATGCGTTCAGCGAGGGTGGGAATGGTTGTGGGGGTGGGAGGGAAGGCCGAATCGAAACGGTATCCATCGTAGTTGATGAAGAAGAAGAGCTTGTCCTTGATCACCGGCCCGCTGAGACTGGCGCCGAACTCATTCTGGTGCTCGATCGGAACGACGTTGGCAAAGAAGCCGGCAGCGTCGAAGATGGTGTTGCGGAAATATTCATAGACGCCGCCGTGGAACTTGTCGGTGCCCGCCTTGACAATGAAGTTCGAGACGCCCTGCCCCTCGAAAGAGGCGTCGGAGCCGGTCACGGCGACCTGAAACTGGTCGACTGCCTCGACCGAGACGCCGAACGCAAGGTTGCGGGTATCGCTCTCCGTGCCGGCGCTGGTGACGGGCAGGCCTTCAACATAGGTTTCGTTCTGGTAGGTTTGGCCACCGTTGAAAGACGCGGTGGTAGGACCCGCAGGCTGCACGCTGAAGTTGTTCACGCCCACGGCAAGCCCGATAAAGGCCGTCGGATCTCTGGCAGACTGGTTCATGGCCAGCGGAAGGGCGTCGTAAGTCTCATTGTCGACTGACGACCCAAGCTTTACGTCTTCCGTGTCGAGCGTCGGCGGGGCCTCGGTAACAACCACAGTCTGGCTCGCCGCACCAAGTGACAGCTTTGGGCTCACCCCAACGACCGCGAGTGCATCCACTACCACATTCTGTTGCGTGAGCGTCGCGAAGGAGGGGGCCGCGACGATGACGCTATATGTGCCGGGCTGCAGCAGCGAGATCACGAAGTGCCCGGACGCCGTGGTGGTTGTGGTTGTCTTTACGCCCGTGAGCGTGTTTACCGCCGTGATCGATGCGCCCGCTACAACCGCGCCGGAGGGATCGGTGACCGTGCCGGCGATGGAGCCCGTGCCGCTGGCCTGTGCGTTCGATGGAACTGGCGCCGCAAGGAGCGCAATCACAGTGAGGAGGCACAGTGCTTTGCCGATCGCCATCGCGAGACCGTTTCGCAATTCATTCGTTGTGCGGTTCATATTTGCCTCCCCAAAAGAACAACAGCGATTGACCATTGCAGGGCAGAAAACAATGTGTTTGAAATGGAGTGGATTATGGGCGTGCATGAATTCGATTGTCAAGAGAAATGATTTCCCTAACGGAACATGGCGCGGGTCGCCCGAATTACGGCTTCTGCTGGCCAGCCTGCTTCACGGCGGCGTCGATGGCTTTGCGGAACTCGTCGACAGCCGGCACGTCGTGCGAGTGCAGCCCGTTCTTGTGGATATAGCGCCAGCCAGGAGCATTGCTGCCGACGGGATCGTTCCTGTGCCCTTCGTACACCACAAATGAATCGTCGCGATCACCCGCCTCCACCTGTGGATGCAGGCTGCCGTTAGTATCCGTAGACATGGAACGGTCCTGGTCAGGGATATCGGTTGACCGGGACGGCCGCCCATGCTGAACGCCGATCGAGATGGCACCGTCCGCGCTGGTAATTGAACCGGGCCGTTCGTTCTGGCGGGGATCTTTGACGGTGACGGCGGAGGGTTTCCCTGTCCCCTTGCGCACGACGATCACGATGTCTGCGTCTGCCGGATTAAGTACCGCCTGCAGCCGGCCCCACTTCAACAGCGCGGTTTCCACGTCCTTCTGGGCGGTTTGATTCGCATTGGGATCGGAGACGGATCGTCCCGCATCCGGATCGATGATGACAACGGCGGTCCGGGCCTCAATCAAATATGCCGGCATCAGAGGCGTGGTGTCTTTGGCCAAGGCCGCGGGCATAAGAACAGCGGTGAGCGGGAGGCAAAGCAACTGCAATGCGCGGCGGGGGGACATCATGAGTACCTCGCTGCAACTACTGCCAGAGATGCTATACCCTTGGGCGGCGACGCGACGAATGACTATTGGGCGGAGGCCATGGTGCGCGAGGCGCCGAGCGACGCGGTGTCCGTGGCGGGAGCAGCCTCTGGGGGCTGAGGCGCGGACGGTCCGAGGCCCAGCTTGATTAGCGCGCGGGAGTCCGGCACCAACTTGGTCTGCCAGCCGTTGGCCGCCTGGAGCTTGGTCATCGCAGCGATCGACGCATCGTCCCAGTGGCCGGAAGGCGTTCCGGAGAGATAGCCGGCCTTGATGAGCGCCTGCTGAATTTCCGTCGCACGGGCGTCGTCGATGGCGCGCTGGTGCGGCTGGAATTTTGTCTTCACGGTGTGCTTGGCGGATGCTTTGGAAGACGTGCGCGCCCGGTGCTTGCGTGCTCCCGCGCCGGCACCCGCAGCAACAGCGGGAACGGCAACTCCGGCAACCAGGGAAAGCGCAAGAAGCGCGCGTGCTTTTCGCATCGAAGAAAACCTCAAAACCTTAGACGAGGTCGCCGGACGGGGTGCCCACCCAAGCGCCCGAACAGCCTACACCCTGATTTTACGGGACTGCAACAGTTTGCGGATGCGGCTTTCGGGGGATCCGGGCAAATAACAGAAAACAAATACTGTGATTGTGAGCTTCGCTCAGAATGACGGAGTTTTCGAGTCATTTATCCTCGACATGCTGTGGGGCAATTCCTCAATACTGGAGCGGAACCGGGGTGTATGCTTGTCCGCTCACGATCTGGTTCAGGATTTCGTCGACGCGGGCGGGGCAGGCGCGGCTGAACTGCGGCGTCATGTTGTCGTGGTCGGACTGGACCATGGGCAGAACTTCCTTTGGCCCGGAGATCTGGTTGAGCGCGGTCCAGATGCCGGCGGGCGGCGCCGTGGTGTCGATGAAGCCCATGCCGGCGAATACGTCTGCCTTGATGTGCGACGCGAAGTTGACCGGATCGAAGTAGAGGGCGGTCTTCATGGCGTCAGGGTTATTGGAGGGCCAGTTGGGATAGCCGGCTTTGCGGCCATGGAGGTCGCCGTTGGTGTCCGCGCCGGCGGGCACGCAGACAAGCACATCGGTGATCTTTTCGGGGCGCAGACCGGCGAGCGAGAGGCTCTGCTGGCCGCCCATGCTGCCGCCGTAGAGCACGATGGTCTTGCCATCCCAGTCCGGGCGCGTAAGCAGGTAGTCGAGAACGCGGGAGTCGCGGAGATACATGTCCAGGAAGTAGGACTGCTCGCGGTCGGTGTTGCCGATGGCCTGATAGTTGCGCGGAATGCCGCCGGAGGGATCGTTGGGCTGCTTGTCATGCGAATCGACATTGAGGACCAGCCATCCAGCGGCGGCGCGCTGCGCGTCGGCCTGGGCTGGAAGCGCGTAGACGCCGGCGTACTGAAGCTGGATCAGCGCGGGGAACTTGCCGTCCTTCGCAGGTTTGGCGATGTAGCCATGCGCGTGAGAGCCGAGAGCGTCGAGAGTAAAGATGTTCATCTCGACGCCGGCGACATCGGTCTGCACAGGCGTGAACACCGGGTTGATGGGAATCTTTGCCTGATCGGCGAGCTTGCCGCTCCAGAAACTGTCGAAGTCCGGCGGGCGCGGCGTGTCCATGGGGATGTGGAGCGGATCGACGGCAGCGCCCACGGCATAGAGGCCGGTGTTGCGGCCGGTGTTGCCGCCGGTGTAGGGCGAGCGTTGAAATGCCGGGGCTCCGGCAGCGGCCGCGGTTACGGAAGGAGCGGGGGCGTTGGCAGGAGCCGGACTGGTCCCGGGCGCAACCGTCGAAGGAGGAGCGGATGTCGCGGCTTCTGTGGCTCCGGTGGATGGAAGCATCGCATACGGTTCCACCGCAACGTAGATCATCTCGGGCTGGTCGCCGGTGACTTCAATGGTGGCCTTGCCCGAGGAGAGATCGAGCTTGCCTTCTTTGACGACGACAGCGTTGTCGCGGCGGACGGTGTACTTGTACGCATAGGTGGGCGTGACGGGCCCGGGCGTGACGGTCCAGCCCACGGTTTCGCCGATCTTGTAGATGCCGCTCGAATGATAGGGAGTGAAGGTGAGCTGCTGCTGGAGGGGCGCGCGCTGGGCGCGAATCGCGGGCGAGAGGAGAAGAAGGAGGCTCGAAAAGACTGGCGCAAGTTGCGGACGCATGATTTTCTCCGTATCCCGAAGAATACAAGACAAGTGCAGGGCGTGCGCAAACTGCCGTACAAACAAGCAACCCACCCTTCGTTGAGCGAAGGATGGGCCACCCGGTTTCGTATTGATGCCAGGAGTTACGGCAGGGTTCCGCCGATGACGCTGGCGCCTCTGTCAGGAGAATTGGGGAAGCGGACCTCGAAGACTACATCGTCGCCCGATTTGAGGCCGGAGACGATGGAGCGATAGGAGGCCTCGTCGGTGATGGGATGGCGATTGATGGCGCTGATGACAGCCCCCTGGCCGAGATTCAGTTCGTCCGCGAAAGAGCCAGGACGGACGCTGGAGACGATGACGCCGCCTTTGATGCCCAGCTTGCTCGCGAGATTTCCCGGCACGGCCTGTACGGTGATGCCGAGCTTGCCCTGCCCGCTGTCGGTTTGATCGGGGCCATTGTTATCGCTCGACTGCGTGCCATCGTCGGCGAAGAGCTTGGCGCGGTCTGCGATGGCTAC
>DATNAU010000205.1:0-12496 GCA_035572415.1 Acidobacteriaceae bacterium | reverse complement strand
TGATCAGCCCCGCCGTCTTCCCCGGCTTGCCCACGATCCAGTCGCTCACACGGATGTATTCCGCAAAGCCGCCGCCGGCAGGGATAAAGCCCGCCGTACACCCAACCTTCTTGTACGTCTCGCACTGTGCGTAGGTGTGCTTGCGACAGTAGTAACACTCGCCGCACGGGATGTGGTGATAGGCCATTACCCGGTCGCCGACAGCGAAGCGCGTCACTCCTTCGCCGGTCATCGCAATCGTTCCCGCCATCTCATGCCCGAAGATGCGCGGAGCGGAGTGCGAACCGGTATGGATCTTCTTCAGGTCCGTGCCGCAGATGCCGCATGTATCGATGCGAACCAGCACCTCGCCTGCGCCGATCGTCCCATCTGCATTCAGCGGTAGCGACAGCTTCTCCACGCGAACATCGTCCACACCGCGATACACCGCGGCGCGCATAGTCTGCGAAATCCCGGGTACAGATCCCGCACCGGCCGCTTCACTCAATGCACTCGCCATCGTTTCTCCAGACACCTCAGTCTATCTCCGCGCCCAATGCCTCGGTCAGTGCGCGAACCGCACGGGCAGTGTTGCGTCCCAGCGCCATCACTCTGCCCCACATGTGAGGCCGGATCGCGGCGTACGCGGCAAATGCGGACTGGCGAAATTGGCCGTCGTGAGTCACAAATCGTTCCAACCCTTCCATCGCGAACTCTGCTTCATCCGAGATCGCCTTGATCGCACGGCATTGCAGCCCATGTGCCTGCGCGATCCGGAAGACGGTCGCTGCTTCCATGTCCACTGCACTGGCGCCATACGTCTCGCGCAGTCGCGCCTTCTCCTTCACGCTCACAATGGCTGCTGCCGTCACAATTGCCGCCGCCCCCATGTTCGCCGCCTCAAACCGCTCTCCTGTTCTGGCGTCGATCACTGTCGCACCCTGAACCACGTCGCCGGCGTGAAGCTTCGGATCGCAAGCACCGGCCACGCCCGCCGAAACAAGGGTCGCCACCGGACCCAATGTCATCGCCGCGTCGCACGCCAGCGAGACGCGTGCCGACCCGATACCGGCGCATGCCACAACTACATTGCCTCGGCGCCATACACGTACGCTGCGCGAAAGGTCTCGCCGCTCCCACCCGTTCACCAGCGCGGCAACCTCACGCGGCAGCGCGACGATGATCGCCGTATTACCATTCATCGCGCGTCACCGGAAAACCGCGGTGCATATCCGTTGGCGGTAAACCACTCGATCGCCGCCCGCAATGCGTTATAGACCGGCAGCACCTTGAACCCCAGATCGCGTTCCGCCTTCGCTGACGACGCAAACATGTACTTCTTCCCCATACGCACAGCCTCAACCGTCGCCCGCGGCTCCTTCCCGCGCAGCTTGCCCGTTATCGTCTCATCGAAGAACGCGAACGCCATGGCAACCGCGTGCGGCACCTTCATCGTCGGGGAAGGCAAGCCGGTAATCGCGGACATGCGGTCGAGTATCTGCTTCAGCGTCAGGTTCTCGCCGCCCAGGATGTACCGCTCGCCCGGCATCCCGCGTTCGAGCGCCGCCAGATGCATCCGGGCCACCTCGTCTACGTCCACCAGGTTCAGACCGGTGTCAACATAGGCGGGAAATTTCCTGTTCAGGAAATCCACGATGATGCGGCCAGTTGGCGTAGGCTTCGCGTCGCCCGGCCCAATCGGCGTCGTGGGATTCAGCACCATCACGTGCTGACCTGCGCGCGCGGCCGCAATGGCCTCCTGCTCCGCGATAAACTTCGACCGCTTGTAGTGCCCAATCATGTCAGCAATCGAGACCGGGGTGGCTTCGTCAACAATGGTTCCATCTGCCTTGAAGCCCATCGTCGCGACGCTCGACGTATAGACGGCCTTCGCCACGCCTTCCTCGCGTGCTATGCGCAGCAGTTCGCGCGTGCCATCCACATTGGCCGCGTACATTGCCTTCGGATCGCGCACCCAGAGGCGGTAGTCAGCCGCCACATGCACCAGCGCATCGCAGCCGCGCAGTGCCGTTCGCAGGTTCTCCGGCTCGCGCAGATCGCCAACGACAACCTCAGCGTTCAGCCCCTCGATCGCCTTCTGCGAACTCGTCGAACGCGTCAGCAGCCGCAAGTCCGCGCCCGCGGCCGCATACGCGCGCGCCACATGGCTGCCTACAAATCCCGTCGCTCCTGTCAGGAACACTCGCATCGCCATTCAAACAAAATGCGGGCGCGCGGCCCGCATCTGTTTCATTCTATCGTTGGCCTAATCCAGCTTCTCCGGCTCAATCTGGATGTTCTTTTCGCCGGCCGCCTTCTTCTCCCAGTACTTCTTCACCCACGCCTCGAAGGTCTTGCCGGCGGCGGTATCGCGGCCGGTAAAGGCCAGCGCCGCGATATCGGAATACGCGATCTTCATCTTGCCTGAACCATCCGCAGGGATCACGCGCACATACGAATCTTGGAGCGTCGTGCCGTTGCTGCGATCGAACAAGTAGCCCTGTACCTGTGAGCCGTCCTTACGGGTAATGGTGATGTCCCCGCGATAGTCGAACGCCTTCTCCAGCGCCTCGCGCACCTCGGCGTCGCTGGCCATCGCCGGCACCCAGCCTTCCAGTTGCTCGCGTTCACGGCCCGCTGCGACTTCAATCTCATCGGGCGCCGCGTGCGCAAGCTGATCGAGCTTGGCGGCTTCCTGCATCTGCGTGCTCATCGTTAATCCCCCGAGACGCTCTCGAGCGCCGAGTTCTCATGCGCCGTTTGCTCAGTTCCAGCGCCAGCCTCGATCTGCACCAATGGGCTTGTATGTGCCGGCTTCCACTCATTCAACAGCTTCATCGCGCCGTCGTCGGCATACGTGTCGAAGAAGATCGCCTTCGCCGTATCCAGGAGGCCCTTCAGCGAACCAAAGGTGTAGTTCACACCGCTCGCTTCATAACCGGAATGCACCATGCAGTTCGCACATCGCGGATTGCCGCTCTCCGTGCCGTAGTTCTGCCACTCGACCGTCTCCATCAGCTCCTGGAAGGTGTCCGCATAGCCGTCCTGCAGCAGATAGCAGGGCTTCTGCCAGCCGAAGATGGAGAATGTCGGCATGCCCCACGGCGTGCACGTCAGGTGCTTGCGGCCCATCAGGAACTCCATGAAGATGGGCGACGCGTTGAAGCGCCACGTCTTCTTGCGGTTCGACAGGATCGCGCGAAACAGCTTCTTCGATCGCGCACGGCCGAGGAAGTGCTTCTGGTCCGGTGCCTTGTCGTATGTGTATCCCGGCGACACCATCATGCTTTCGACACCCGCCGTCATCAGTTCGTCAAAGTGCGCTCTTACGCTGTTCGGATCGGCCCCATCGAAAAGCGTAGTGTTGGTGGTCACGCGGAAACCCGCGGCTACCGCGGCCCGAACACCCTCCATCGCGATATCATGTCCCCCCTCCCGGCAGACGGAAAAGTCGTGATGCTCCTTCTGCCCGTCGACATGAACCGAGAATGAAAGATACTTGCTCGGCGTGAACAGGTGCAGCTTCTCTTTGAGCAGCAGCGCATTGGTGCACATGTAGACGTACTTCTTGCGGGCCACCAGCCCCGCAACAATTTCCGGCATGCGCGGATGCAGCAGCGGTTCTCCGCCGGGAATCGCGACCATTGGCGTCCCGCACTCTTCTGCCGCTTTGAAGCACTCCTCAGGCGTCAGCTCTGCCTTCAGAATGTGGGCCGGGTACTGGATTTTGCCGCAGCCGGCACACGCCAGGTTGCAGCGGAACAGCGGCTCCAGCATCAGCACCAGCGGATACTTCTTGCGCCCCTTCATCCGCTGCTTCAGCACGTACGTTGCGACGGTCCATGCCTGTGAAACAGGTACTGCCATTTTCTGAATCTCCTTTTGCCTCGACGCGATTTCAGCCGCAGTCTCTAACAACTATCAACCAGCAACCATCAATTCTCTTTATGCTTCCTTCTCCATTGCCTTCTTGTAAGTCGTCAGCGCCAGCAGTGGGAAGTACTGCCGGTACAGGTGGTACGCAAGGTAAAACACCCGCGGGAATCCTGTCCCCGTATAGACGCTCTCATTATTGCGGCCTTCGGCCAGCTCCTCCCATGAACCATTGGGAGCCTGCCGGTCCACCATCCAGCGAATCCCTTTGGCTACAGAATCGGATCGCGTGTCCCCTGCCGCCAGCAGCCCCAGCACGGCCCATGCGGTCTGCGAAGGGGTGCTTGGCCCGATACCGCGCGTCGTCGGATCGTCATAGCTGCCGCAGCTTTCCCCCCAGCCGCCATCAGCATTCTGCACCATGCGAATCCACTCCGCCGCCTGCTGCACGGCAGGTTCGTTGTTGTCGAAACCGATCGCTTCCAGACCTCGCAGCACAAGGAACGTGCCGTAGAGGTAATTAACGCCCCACCGCCCAAACCAGCTTCCGTCCGATTCCTGTTCCTTGAGCACGAACTGGATCGCCTTCTCCACGCGCTTATCGCGGCGCGTGTAACCATACGCGGCCAGCATCTCCAGAATGCGCCCTGTGATGTCCACGGTCGGCGGATCGAGCATCGCATTGTGGTCGGCGAACGGGATGTACTGGAAGATCATCTTGGTATTGTCGCGATCAAAGCTCGCCCAGCCGCCGTTCCGGCATTGCATCGCAAAGATCCACTCGATCGCCCGCTGCGCCACTTCATACTGATACCGCTCGCGAGGGTTGCGCACCTGGTTCAGCGCAAGCAACACCTGCCCGGAGTCGTCCACGTCCGGGTAAAACTCATTGTTGAACTCGAAATACCAGCCGCCGGGCTCAACATTCTTCACCTTCACGGCCCAGTCGCCCTTGTGCCGTACCTCTTTGGAGAGCATCCAGTCAACCGCTTTCAGCAGCCGCGCGTCCGTATTCGGTACGCCCGCCTCGCCCAGCGCAAACACCGCCTGCGCCGTGTCCCACACCGGCGACATGCACGGCTGCATCCGAAACGTAGGAGTCGGATACCCGGGCTCGCCGTTCGGATTGTCGATACCCAGCTTTTCAAACTCGTCCATCGCGCGGATGAACTGCGGGTCGTCCTGCGTATATCCCAGGCACGCGAGCGCAATAATCGCATTCATCATCGCCGGGTAAATCGCACCTAGCCCGTCCGACATCTCGAAGCGCTCCAGCAGCCACTTCTCCGCCATCTTCAGCGCAACGTTGCGCAGCGGCCGGATGTGAATGCGCTCAAACCAGTGCACCATGCGGTCGGTGAACAGGAAGAAATTCCGCCAACTGATCCAGTTCTTCTTGTCCCATTTCAAGTGCAGGTCGGCGTTCGCGCGGCCCCCGACAAACAGCTCATCGATCCCCTGCTCCGCCGGAATCTTCTTGAACGGCTTCTTCGCATACGCGATCGATAGAGGCACCAGAATGGCGCGCGACCACGATGAGATTTCGTAGATGTTGAAGTAGAACCACTTCGGAAACGTGATCAGCTCCGGCGGCACTGCCGGTACGGCGTCGTACTCATACTGTCCCAGAAAGCAGAGATAGATCTTTGTAAAGGTGTTGCAGCACGTTACGCCGCCGTTCGCCAGAATCCACCCGCGCGCCTTCTCCAGCACCGGATGATCGGGCGACCAACCCATCAGCTTCAGCGCAAAATACGCCTTCACCGAAAGCGAGATATTCGACGGGCCGCCCGGATAGATTCCCCAGCCGCCGTCCGCATTCTGGTGCCGCAGAATCTCGTTGACCGCTCGCTCCATTTTCCCGCGGTCGCCCGTACCCAGCAGCGTGTGCATAAAGATGTAGTCGGACTCCAGCATTGAATCCGCTTCCAGCTCGCCGCACCAGTACCCCTCCGGATGCTGCTGGCCGAACAACCAGTCCGCCCCGCGTGCAACGGCGTCGCCTACTTGCGATAGGGCAACGTCCATACGACCATAGCGAGGCTGCACCGGGGCCGCCTGCGGGTTCCGTGGAAATGTGCTCATCAATCCTAACTTTCTCGAATCTCCAGGGCCGGGTGCTGCTATTCGTTCCGCCGGTCTGGATTCTGGAGCGTGCTCGGGCCCTCACCGGGCGGCCACCATGCGACGGCTCTCTAGGGATGTGCGGGCGGGGCCGAAGCAATAGCCTGGACAATCTCCGGCGGAAGGCCGAACCGGACGTTCTCCGGCATCACCTCCACCTCGTCCACGGACCCATAGCCCATCTCCTGCAGATAATCCACCACGTGCTGTACCAGCACCTCCGGCGCGGAAGCGCCTGCCGTTACCGCGACCGTATTCACACCTTCCAGCCATGCAGACTGAATCGCGTCCGCACCATCGATCAGATGCGCATTCGTCTCAAGGTTCTTCGAAACCTCCACCAGACGGTTGGAGTTCGAGCTGTTCTTCGATCCCACTACCAGCACCAGGTCCGCCTCATGCGCAACGTTCTTTACAGCAACCTGCCGATTTTCTGTGGCATAGCAAATATCCTGCGCCGCCGGCCCCGCAATGTTCGGGAACTTCTTCTTCAAGGCCTCGATCATGTACTTCGCCTCGTCCAGCGATAGCGTGGTCTGCGTAAGATAGGCCACTTTGTTCGGGTCCGGCACCACCAGCCGCTCCACCTCTTCCACGGTAGAGACTACCTGCGTCACGCTCGGCGCCTCGCCCTGCGTGCCCTCAACCTCTTCGTGGTCCCTGTGCCCCACCAGCACCAGTGAATAGCCCTGCTTGGAGAACTTGATCGCTTCCAGGTGCACCTTCGTCACCAGCGGGCAGGTCGCGTCAATCACCTTCAGGTTCCGCTCCTTGGCGCGCGCCCGAACCGCCGGCGAGACGCCGTGTGCCGAATAGATGACCCTCGCCCCCTCCGGAACCTCATCCAACTCATTCACAAAGATCGCGCCCTTTTTGGCCAAATCGTTCACAACATAGCTGTTATGGACGATCTCCTTCCGCACGTAAATGGGCGCGCCAAAGGTATCCAACGCAATCTGCACAATATCGATGGCCCGCACCACGCCTGCGCAGAAGCCCCGAGGCTTCAGCAACAGGACTCGCTTCGTGGGTGTGGTTCCCGCGTCGTTTAGGGTCTGAGAAGGATCGGCTGCGGTCAGGGTAGTCACCCTTCAAGTATACCGTGTTCAGCCCCTCCACACATCCGGGAGATGGCCGGGCTGCGGTTGTCAAACTGGGACCCCTCCGTCGCCTGCATTGAGGGTCCAACATCCCTAGAATTCGCATTCGATGACACTGCGCCGGTCAGGTAGCACTACAATAGCCTTCAGAGAACAGGGAGCAGAGAGACAATACCCCAACAATATTCTCGAAACGCTACAGCACGCATTCAGGATGTGATCGCGCCCGACGTGCGTGAACTGAAGGTCCGCGTTTCTTCCATCGAACGACAGATGGAAACCCAGTACACCTCGCTGCGTGCCGAGATGCAAACCCAACACGAGGCTTCGCGAAATCAGCAGGACGCAAACTTCAAAGCGCTCATGGCGGCTATCAGCGAGTCGAAGGCGAAAAGCGAGCTTGACACCTTCAGGCTCATCGCTGCACTTACTGAGCGCGTTGCCGCCCTCGAATCCGCTCGACAGTAGGACAGCTCTCCAAACCAGACGGCGGAGGGCTTTCATCGGCGGGATCATAGATTCAAAGATCGTTCGCCGCGCCCGCCGCCGTCATCCTGCGCATGGTTCATGCGTGCTCGTCGCACCCCTGGTGCCCGCAGTGGCAGCTCAGGGTGGTCATCGCTTTCGCGTCCTCGCAATGGGTCGAGCAGTACTTCTTTCCCGGCGGCGCCATACACGAACAAGCCATATGCGCGCATTTGGTCGGTGTATTGGACATGGTCTCCTCCTCAAAGGCCCTTAACTCCGGTCGCAGGGAAGACTCGCCCAACCCGTTCAGGTCAGCCCTCCGGTCGCCCGAAGTGGCAGAATTCTACTCTCAATTCGCAACCCTTGGCTCGACAAATTTGCACCGGCCACGGAAGCCGCGTCCGTCCATGCACGGACTAGGCCAGGGACACTCGCTTACCTGCTCGCCACCAGCAATTGCCGCGCATTCTCCAGGCTCGCCTCGGTCAACTTCGCCCCGCTCAGCATCCGCGCCACTTCCCTTTCGCGCTCTGTGTCTTCCATCCGCCGGATCGTCGTGCGCGTCCGCCCACCCTTCTCCGCCTTTTCAATCACAAAGTGCTGGTCGGCAAACGCCGCAATCTGCGGCAGATGCGTGATACACACCACCTGCTGCCGCTTGGACAACGCCTTCAGCTTTTTGCCAACGGCCTCCGCGGCCCGGCCGCCAATCCCGATATCGATCTCGTCGAAGACAAGCATGCGTGGTGTCGGAAGCTCCGCCTTCCTCTTTCCCTTGCCCGCACCCGCCGCGAAGCTCTCCTCCACCGTCACCTTCAGCGCCAGCATCACCCGCGACATCTCCCCGCCCGACGCAATCTCTTCCAGCGGCTTCAGCGGCTCGCCCGCATTCGTCGCAATCAGATACTGAATCCGGTCCCACCCCAGCGCCGTCCACGCGCTCTCATCCTCGCTGGCCGCAACTTCTACCCGAAAACTGACCTTCATCGCCAGATCGTTGATCTGCGCCATCGCCAGCTTCTCCAGCTTCCCGCCAGCCGACGCCCGCGCCGCGCTCAACTCCTTCGCAGCAGCACGATATTCCGCTGCATCCTTGGCCAGCCTCGCGCGCACTTCCTTCAACAGCTCGTCGCGGTTCTCCACTTCGGCCAGCCGGCGCGCAGACTCCTCCCCAAACCGCACCACTTCCGCCAGCGTCGTCCCATACTTCCGCTTCAGCTTATCCAACGCGGCCAGCCGGTCTTCAATCTCCTCCAGCCGCTCCGGCGAAGCCTGCGTCTCCTCCGCAAAATCCCGCACCGCCGCGCTCACATCCTCTACCGCCGCCTTCGCACTCGCCAACTGCTGCGCCGCCTCCTTGAACCGAGGCTCATACTTCGCCAGCTCCTCCACCTGCTTCAGCGCCGCGGTCAGCGTGGATTCCACCGCGTCCTCGCCCTCATACAGCAACTCATGCGCGCTCATCGCAGCCGTATACAGCCTCTCCGCGTTCGCCAGCACGCGCTTCTCCTGCTCCAGTTTCGCGTCCTCCTCCTCGCTCGCAATCTGCGCGTCTGCAATCTCCTTCGATTGAAATCGCCACAGGTCCGCCATCCGCAGCCGGTCCTGCTCGCTTGACTCCAACTCGCGCAACTTCTCCACCGTCTCGCGCCACGCCACAAACGCCGCTCCCACGCGCTCAGTGGCAATTGATCCAAACCGGTCCAGCAACAATCTCTGTTGCGCCTGGTCGAACGACCCCAGCGTCTCGCCCTGCGAGTGGATCAGCCCCAGCTCCGCCGCAAGTTCTCGCAACACCGCAACAGTTGCCGGCTGGTTGTTCACAAACACCCTGCCCTTGCCGCTCGCGCCGATCTCCCGCCGCAGCAGAATGTCGTCCGAGAACGCCTCCGCATCGATGCCGTTCCTGTCCAGCACCGCCAGCGCGCCAGGTGTCGCCTCAAACACGCAGCCCAGCACCGCCTTCTCCGCGCCATGCCGCACCACGTCGCTCGACGCCTTGCCGCCCAGAAGCAGCGCCAGTGCATCGATCAGGATCGACTTGCCCGCGCCCGTCTCGCCCGTCAGCAGGTTCAGCCCCGGCCCGAAGCTCGCCGTCGCGTGGTCGATCACCGCATAGTTTTCCGCCCGCAACTCCAGCAGCATCGTCGCCTGCGCCTCGTCCTTTATTAGCGCAAGCCTAGCACGTCAGGACTTTCGTTCTTTGCTGCGCAACCAAACGTCAACCTCGCTGTCTTCGCCATCCCCTCGGACCCACCTCATGTAGCCCTCCGTTCCGCCGTGGGCCGCAATCTCCCCCTTCATCGAGCCATAGAGCTCGCTGCAAATCCGCATCGCACGTTCGCGAGGGGCTTCTACAGGAGTCGAGACTTTCTGCTCTGGGTTCTCATTGATTTTCTGATCCATTTGGTTCTCGTTATTCGCTTGTAACATTATCCGCAGGAAGAGGACATGCCTGAAGAACTTGGCATCGCACTGCTGGTCCTGGTCGTCCTTGGGTGGGGGTTGTTCAAACTCCTCGCCTACTTGCTTAGTTTATTCAACGCAGGAACGGCCGAGTTCAGCAACTGGCATAGCCGGAAGGCTAAGGAGCGGCTGGCCCGAAAGCGGAAAGCCTTTGAAAGGCATGTCCGGGTTTTAGTGCCGGACGAATTGGGCAGAGCGCGGCGGGACCTTGATAGGCTACATAGTCAATTTACGGAAGCACAGCAGAACCAACCCATAACACTTCTGAATGGAAGCCAACTATTAGGCCTACTGAAAAAACACGGCTACAGCTTTCAAATCGACCTAGAGCAGGCTCGGCGTTTGAGACTTAACCTCTGATGTAGTCCTGCAAACCCCCGTACCACCCGCGATTCCCTCCACGTTTCTGTCCCATTCCGCGTCCTACAATAGCCATAATGACCGCGCTGATCCCCTTCTCCCCCCTTGCGCTCGCCCTATTCCTGCTCCAGGATGACTCCATCCCAGCCTCGCCCGTTCCGGTCGGCTCTCCCGGCTCTGCGCTGCTGAAGACTGTGCTCGACTCCGGTCCGGTCGCCCAGACAGTCCTCGTCATTCTGCTGATCTTCAGCGTCTTCTCCTGGGCCATCATGCTTTCCAAGTGGCGCTCCTTCTCCCGCGCCCGCAAGGAGGGCACGCGCTTCCTCCGCGCCTTCCGCAAATCCGGTCGCCTCTCCGAGATCGCCTCCGTCGCTGAGCAGTTTCAGCCCAGTCCGCTAGTCCCGGTCTTCATCGAAATCAACGACGAGTACCAGCGCCAGTCCGGCGGCCGCGGCCTGCCGCGCAATCCGCCCGCGCTCGAGCGCGCCGCGCTCACCGCCAGTTCCGAAGCCCTTACCAACATGGAGCAGCGCATGACATGGCTCGCCACCATCGCCGGGGCCGCGCCCTTCATCGGCCTCTTCGGCACGGTCATGGGCATCATGGACGCCTTCCACGGCCTCGGCACTTCGGGAGCCGCGACGCTGCGCACCGTTGCACCGGGAATCTCCGCCGCACTCATCACCACCGCGGCGGGACTCTTCGTCGCCATCCCCGCGCTCATCGGGTACAACCAGCTCACCGCGCAGTTACGTGACTTCGCCGCGCGCATGGACGACTTCGGCCGCGAATTGCTCAACGCCATCGAAAACGCCGCCATGCTGACTCCCTCAGCCCAACCGCAATCACAGCCCGTACCCCAAATGCCTGCCGCACCGCCGCTTGAAGACCCTCTCGCGCAAATGCGCCGGAGGACGTTCTAAATGGCCTTCACCACACGCGCGGGCGGCTTCGCGCGCACTCAAACCGCGCTGGCCGACATCAACATCACGCCGCTGGTCGATGTTGTCCTCGTGCTGCTCATCATCTTCATGATCACCGCGCCGGTACTCCAGTCCGGCATCGACGTCGCGGTGCCGCACACGCGCTCCGTTGCGCAACTCACGGAAGAACGCAACGTCGTCACCATCGACCACAGCGGCAACGTCTTTCTTCAGGCGGGCGGAAAAGACACGCCCATCAACCTCGACGACCTCACGCTGCGTCTGCGCGCCCTGGCCGGCGCTGATCCCGCCAAGCGCACCATCTACGTTCGCGCCGACGAGCGCGTACAGTTCGGCACCTTCGCTCAGGTCATGGATGCGGTCAAGCGCGCCGGCATCACCAACATCTCCATCGTCACCCAGCCGATCGAATCGACGCCGACACCCTAAAACGATGATTCGCCCCAACCCAATCCCGATTGAACCCGTCGTTCTGAGCCCACCGGGGTCCCCGCCCAGCTTGCTGGCTGGGGTGGTTTGGCGAAGAATCCCCGCATTCGTTCTTGCTCGTCATTCTGGAGCGGAGCTCCAGAATCTCCGTATTGGCTTTTGATCGAAAGACGACCGGTGTCCCTCGCCCTTCCAACCCGCACCCTCCGCACCTCCAGCGATCCCTTTGCACCTGGATTCGCCGGGTCACTCGCGCTGCATGCGGCGCTCATCGCCATTGCGCTCGCCTGGGGCGTCCTGCATCACGGCGACAATTGGGGCGCGACCAATACCGGCGGAGCCATCTCCGCCACGTTGGTCAGCCTGCCGCCAAAAGAGTTCACCAATCCCAAATCCGTTCTCGCCACGGACAATCCTTCGCCTACGCCTGCGCCGCCCACACCGAAAACCGTTGAGAAGCCGGAACCCGCCGCGATCCCTGTTCCCGTCAAGGCAACCAAGCCGCCCAAAGTCGCCGCAAAGAATACCCCGGCACCACCTCTGCACCCGCAACCTGCCCCACCGCAGCCCAACAAGGTCACCACCGGTACTGCGCCTGCGCCGCAGATGGCGATGGCCGTCGTGCCGACGCACGCCGGAACCGTCAGCGCCGGCGCGCAAGATGCCGCCTTCGGGCAGCGCTTCGCCTACTACGTCAACCAACTCACGCAGCAGGTCGCGAATCAATGGCTGACGTCTATGCTCGATCGGCAG
>DATNAU010000204.1:0-2948 GCA_035572415.1 Acidobacteriaceae bacterium | reverse complement strand
GCAATCAGAACCACCTGCGGTAGCGGGTGGCGCCGTTGATGTTGGTGTTGCCGTTTTTGCTGTTGCAGTTGGTGTTGCTGTTGCAGTTGGTGTTGCTGTTGCAGTTGGTGTTGCTGTTACTCCCAACCCCAACCCCAAAATCACCACCCGCTACCGCAGGTGGTTCTGTATTCTTTTTAGTTGGACCTGAGCAAACTCAATCCGCAGCAGCGTGAGGCGGTCGAGACCATTTCCGGCCCGGTGTTGATCCTGGCCGGGGCAGGATCGGGCAAGACCCGCGTCATTACGCATCGCATCGCCCATCTCATCGAAGAGCTGGGCGCTGCGCCCGACTCTATTCTGGCCGTGACCTTCACCAACAAGGCTGCTGCCGAGATGGGCGAGCGCGTGAGCCGGCTGGTGGGACACATCTCCATCGCTCAGCCGCGCATTTCTACCTTTCATTCGTTTTGCGTGCGCTTGCTGCGCCGCGACATCGAAGCTCTGCGCGTCAACGGGCAGGGGCTGACCAAAGACTTCGCCATCTACGACGAGGCCGACCAGCAGTCGCTGGTGAAGGCCGCCATCCGCCGGCTGGGCATCGACGACAAGCAGCTTACGCCTCGTTCCGTTTTGGGACGCATCTCCTGGGCCAAGAACCACATGCTCGATCCCCAGGAGGTCTATCTGCAATCAGCCGACCCCAACACCGAGCGCGTGGCCCATATTTACGAGATCTACCGGCGGGAGCTGCTCAAGGCCAACGCGCTCGATTTTGACGATCTGCTGCTCGAAGCCGTCCGCCTGCTGAAGAGCTCTTCCGAGGTGCGCCGCCGCTACAACCAGCGCTATCAATATTTATTGATCGACGAGTACCAGGACACGAACCGTCCGCAATATGAGCTGATGAAGCTGCTGGCCGGCGAGCAGCACAACGTGTGCGTGGTCGGCGACGAAGACCAGTCCATCTACTCCTGGCGCGGCGCCGACATCCGCAACATTCTGGAGTTTGAGCGCGATTTTCCCGAAGTGAAAATCATCCGCCTGGAGCAGAACTATCGCTCGACGCAGAACATTCTCGAAGGCGCCTCGGCGGTGGTGAGCAACAACAAGCAGCGCAAGGGCAAGACCCTGTGGACCGATCGCCAGGGCGGCACGCCGATCTACTACTACGAGGCGCCCGACGGCGAGAACGAGGCGCTGTTCGCCGCCGATTACATTGCGCGCTATTTAAAAGAGCCGGGCGAAAGCGAGGAGCCTCGCAGGGCCGCCATTCTCTATCGCACCAACTCGCAGTCGCGCCTGTTTGAAGAGGCACTGCGCCGCTATGGGCTCAAGTACAACGTGGTCGTAGGCTTCTCGTTCTACGAGCGCGCCGAGATCAAGGACATGATCTCGTATCTGAAGCTGATCCAGAATCCGGATGACTCGATTGCCTTCCTGCGCGTGGTGAACACGCCGGTGCGCGGCATCGGCAAGACTACTTTGGAAACCCTGGAGGAGCTGTCGCTTGAAACCGGTTCGAGCCTGTGGACGGCGATGGAGCAGAGCATCCGCCAGAAGCTGTTGCCCGCGCGGGCCGTGGCCGCGCTGGCGGATTTCAAACAGATCATCGACGATGCGCGGGCGATGCTCGGCGGAAGTTTTGCCGAGAGGCTCGCGGCCGATGTGGCAGTGGCAGGAACAGAGGCAGTGGCAGAGGCAATGGCACGGCCGCCCTCGGCTGTGGACCTTGCTGCCATGGTTAAAGACACAGCCGAGGGCGGCTCTGCCACTTCGGCTGATGATGATGATTCCAGCTTCGAGTTTGGACTGAATGAGCAGCATGAGTTGTTTGGGGGAATGGAATCCGGCGAATCCTTGAATGCTATCGCCGACTCGAGCGAAGATGCGCGTCCGTCCGCCAAGCCCACTTCGGATGGCGAATCCACTTCGGAAGTTCCCGTCGAAGGCTTTCGCGCGCCGGGCGGCGCGGCTACGCTGCCGGAGGTCATCAAGTTCCTCATCGACCGCACCGGATACGTGAAGGTCCTCGAAGAAGAAGGCACGCCGGAGTCATATTCCCGAATTGAGAATCTTCAGGAGCTGGCCAATGCGGCGCGCGACTCCGCCGATCGCGCCGAGACTCTGGGAGAATTTCTCGATCATGCCGCGCTGGTGAGCGATACCGATCAGTACGTCGAAGGCTCGCGGGTGACGCTGATGACGCTGCACTCGGCCAAAGGGCTGGAGTTCCCGCTGGTGTTCCTGGTCGGGCTCGAAGAAGGCCTGTTTCCGCACTCGCGCACATTCCTGAATCCGGAAGAGATGGAAGAGGAGCGCCGGCTCTGCTATGTGGGCATGACCCGCGCCATGGATACGCTGGCCATCAGCCGCGCGCGCTATCGCCGCCGCTACGGCAGCGATCTGCCCGAGGCCAGCGTGCCCTCTCGCTTTCTTGACGAGATCCCGCCGCAGTTGATGGAAGAGATTGGCGGCACCACGCGGCGCAACAGCGGCATGCGGGAACCCGGCGCGAGCGACTATGGCGAGTCGCGCCACTACAGTTATGAGGATGAAGACCAGAGCGCGTCTTCGCGGGCGCGTCATGGGCGCTCCCTGGCCGCAGAGAAGGCCTACTCGACGCGGCGGGGAAGCTCAGCTCCGTATCAATCCATCGACAATATCGCGGAATTCTTTGCCTCGCGGGGAAAGAAGTTCTCGCGTCCGAAAATCGAAGTGCCGGAGCAGACCGGCAAGCGCGGATTCCGTCCGGGCCAGCGCGTGCGCCATCCCAAATATGGAGAAGGCACGGTGTACAAGCGCGAAGGCGACGGGGACGATGCCAAGATTACGGTACAATTTCCGCAGGCCGGTTTGAAGAAACTGGTGGAAAAATTCGCGCAGCTCGAAAGAGTGTGAAGAATTGGGTAATTTGGTGATTTCGTGATTTCGTGATTTCGTGATTTCGTGATTTCGTGATTTCGTGA
>DATNAU010000203.1:0-15713 GCA_035572415.1 Acidobacteriaceae bacterium | reverse complement strand
CAATGACAACTCTGCTACCGCATCCTCACGCGGACGCTCTCGGCGTGCGCCTTCAGGCCTTCCGCGTCCGCCAGAGCGGTCGCGTGCGGCCCAAGCGAGCGCAGACCCTCGCGCGTGTATTCCTGGATAGTGATGACCTTCACGAAGTCCAGCACGCTCAAGCCGCCGCGCACGCGGCCCACGCGCCCGGTGGGCAGCACATGGTTCGGGCCAGAGACGTAGTCGCCCATGGACTGCGGCGAGAAGTCGCCAATGAATACGGAACCGGCGTTGCGCACCCAGCGCAGATCGCTGACCGAATCGACTGTGAGGTGTTCCGGCGCGAGACGGTTGGTCAGCTCGTACGATTCCGTAACGGATTCGGTTACGAATATCGCGCCGCGAGCGGCCAGCGACCTGCTCGCGATGGCATTGTTCTTCGACTTCGTCTTGACTTCGGCGAGCACCGACGCGGCCAGCGTCTCATTGCTGGTAACCAGAACAGCCAGCGTGTCGGGATCGTGTTCGGCCTGCGCGACAAGGTCAGCCGCGATGCCGGAGGCGTCGCCCTTTTCACTCGCGACGACGATCTCCGTCGGCCCGGCGGGCATGTCGATGCCGCAGTCGCGTTCCACCAGCAGCTTGGCTGCAGTGACGTAGAGATTTCCGGGACCAACGATTTTATCGACGCGCGCGACTGACTCCGTGCCATAAGCCAGCGCGGCAACGGCCTGTGCGCCGCCGATGCGATATACCTCCGGCCCGCGCGAGATTTCACCTGCGAGCCATGCGGCGGCCAGCGTCTCGCGCGCCGGCTTCGGGGTGCAGACCACGATGCGGTCCACCCCGGCTACCTGGGCGGGCGTGACGGTCATCAGCAACGTGGAGGGCAGCGGATAACGGCCGCCGGGCACGTAGCAGCCGACGCTCTCGATCGGGCGAACGATTTGGCCGGTGGTGACGCCGCGGATGTTGGACGTGGTCCACTCGCGCGGCCGCTGGGCCTCGGCAAAGCTGCGGATGTTGGCCTGGGCCATGCGCATGGCGGCGCGCAGCTCCGGCGGCGTGGCGTCCCAGGCGGCCTGCAGTTCCTCATTCGAGACGCGAAACGGGGCATTCTTCGCAATCCCGTCCAATTTCTCAGCATGCAGGCGAAGAGCGCGATCGCCGCGCTTGCGCACATCTGTAACGATAGCGGTTACAGGCTTCTCCACCTTGGACAGATTCAGCGCACCGCGCTGCTCCAGACGCGCGATCAGCCTCTCCGCGATGCTCTTGTTGCGGCCAAATGTTCGTACCAGTTTCATGGCGTTCCCCTGGCAAATGCGAGCTAGAACTTCAGTTAGACGACGACCTTGCTGAGCGGATATTCGACGATTCCCGTGGCCCCGGCGGCCTTCAGTTTCGGGATCACCTCGCGCACCACGGTCTCATCGATGATCGTGTTCAGTGCGACCCATGCCGGATCGCTGAGGTGCGAGATGGTCGGCGAATTCAGAGCGGGAAGCTGCGCGACGATGGAATCCAGCGCAGACTTCGGCGCGTTCATCATCAGGCCCACGCGTCCCTGCGCCGCGATCGCCGCATTCAGCATCAGCGCAATATTCTCGATCTTCTGCCGCTTCCATGCGTCGGCATAAGCTGCCTTGTTCGCGATTAGCTGCGTCTCGGACTCCATCAGCGTCTCGATGATGCGCAGGCGGTTGGCGCGCAGGCTGGAGCCGGTCTCCGTCACCTCGACGATGGCATCGGCCAGCGTCGGCGGCTTGACCTCCGTTGCGCCCCAGCTGAACTCCACCTTCACCGGGATGTTCTTCTGCGCGAAATACCGCTTGGTGAACTCGACCAGCTCCGTCGCAATCACCTTGCCTGCGAGGTCCTCCGGCTTCTGAAATGGAGAATCTTCCGGGACGCATAGCACCCAGCGCACCTTCTGGCGGCTCACTTTGGAATAGGTCAGGCTGGTCACGTACTCCACGTCGGTCTGGTTTTCCAGCACCCAGTCGTTGCCGGTCAGGCCGGCGTCCAGCGCGCCCTTCTCGACGTAGCGGGCCATCTCCTGCGCGCGCACCAGCATGCACTCGATCTCCGCGTCGTCGATCGCCGGAAAATAGCTGCGGCCGTTCGCGGAGATGCGCCAGCCTGCGCGCTCAAACAGCGCGATGGTCGCGTCCTGCAGACTGCCCTTGGGAATGCCCAGCTTCAGCTTGCTCGCCATTACCTTGCCTCCTGGTTCGCCTGCTGCGGGGAATTTGTAACCGAAATTGGTTTGGTGAAGCAGCTGACGGTCCCTTCGTGGCAGACCAGCCCGTCACCCTCGACCTCCACGCGAAATAGCAGCGCGTCGTTGTCGCAGTCAGTCGCTGCAGAGACCACGCGCAGCCGATTGCCGCTGGTCTCGCCTTTCATCCACAGCTTCTGCCGCGTGCGGCTCCAGAAGGTGACGAAACCCGACTCGAGCGTCTTCGCATAGCTGGTCTCGTTCAGGAACCCGAGCATCAGCATCTCGCCGGTCTTCGCGTCCTGCACGATGCCGGGAACCAGGCCGTCCATCTTGCCGAAATCAATCACAGGTGCATTCTTCACTTCGCTCATCTCAACTCTCGCTTTCAGTTTTCCGGGGTCAGGGCGGGGCAGACCGAGAGCAGCAAAAAGGCCCGCTCGCGGTATGCGCGCCGGCGGGCCTTTGGGAATCCGTTGTGCTCGTCTATCTGGCACCGGACACAGCCGCCAACACGCCATGCGCGTGATGATGGTGGTGCCCGCGATGCTCGACGGAAAAGCTCATGTATAGGAAAGCTATCGTTTTAGGCTGGTCGGTGTCAATCTTTTGGCCGTAAGTTGTTCATGGGAAAAGCCAAAAACAGATCTCCGGAGGCGCGATGCTATGTCCCCCTGCCTACGCCCAGTAGCTGCGGTCCAGTGTGCGGTACTGGATGGCCTCGGCGATGTGCGGCACGGTGATGTCGCGCTCGCCGGCCAGGTCGGCGATGGTGCGGGCGACCTTGAGGATGCGGTCGTGGGCGCGGGCGCTGAGGCCCTGCTGCTGCATGGCGCGCTCCAGCAGGCGTTCGGCGTCCGAAGAGAGTTCGCAATAGGCGCGGATCTGCTGCGTCGTCATCTGCGCATTGGCGTAGATCGCCCGGCTGGCGGAACGCGCGTTGCCTTTGGTTCGTTCAGCGGAGGCGGCGAAGCGTTCATGCTGGCGTTCGCGCGCGGCCAGCACGCGGGCGCGAATCTCTGCCGAGCCTTCCGCCGATGCGCCGCCGCGGAGCTCCTTGTACTGCACGGCGGGGACCTCGATATGGATGTCGATGCGGTCCAGCAGCGGGCCTGAAACTTTGCTGACGTACCGCTGGATCATCGGCGGCGTACACATGCAGTCGCGCGACTTGTCATTGAAGTAGCCGCAGGGACACGGATTCATCGCCGCAGCCAGCATGAACCGCGCCGGGAAGCTGAGCGACATCGACGCCCGCGCGATGGTGACCGTGCCGTCTTCCAGCGGCTGGCGAAGGACTTCGAGCACGTTGCGGGGAAACTCGGGGAGCTCGTCGAGGAAAAGAAGCCCGTTGTGCGCGAGCGACACTTCCCCGGGCCGCGGGATGATGCCGCCGCCGATCAGGCCCGCGTCGGAGATGGTGTGGTGCGGCGAGCGGAAGGGCCGATGCGTGACGAGTCCCTGTTCGGGGTCGAGCACGCCGGCGACGGAATGGATCTTGGTAGTCTCGAGTGCTTCCTCAAAGCGCAGCGGCGCCAGGATCGACGGAAGGCGCTTGGCCAGCATGGTTTTGCCGCTGCCTGGCGGCCCAATCATGAGGATGTTGTGTGCGCCGGCGGCCGCGACCTCGAGCGCGCGCTTGGCGACGTGTTGGCCGCGGACATCTTTGAAGTCTGCGGGAAATTGCTGCAGCTCATCCAGCAGACTGGCGGCTTCGAGCCTGAGCGGCTGTGCCTTGATCGCACCAAAGGCCGACGAGTTCAGAAGCTCACGGACTTCGAGCAGCGTATGCACCGGGTAGACATCGACGCCTTCGACCACGGCTGCCTCGCGCGCATTCTGCGCGGGCACAACCAGGTTACGGATGCCTTTCGCGCGCGCGGCGATGGCGACGGGCAGCATGCCCTGAACCGGACGCAGGGTTCCGTCGAGACCGAGCTCGCCGGCGAGGAGATAGTTGGAGACATCCTTAACCTGCAACGCGCCGTAGGCGCCGAGCAGCGCGATGGCGATGGGCAGGTCGAATCCGGAGCCTTCCTTCTTGATGTCAGCGGGCGCGAGATTGATGGTGATCCGGGTGGGCGGGATGTCGAAGCCGGAGTTCTTGATGGCGCTGCGCACGCGGTCACGCGATTCGCGCACGGCGGCGTCGGGCAGGCCGACGGTGGAGAGCAGTTCTTTTTCGAGGACAACGCCCGAGAAGTCGACCTCAACATCGATGATCGAGGCGTCAATGCCGTAGACGGCGGCGCTGCGGGTTGTGAAGAGCATCGTACCTGCCCGGAACTCGGCGTGATAAGCGGACGATTGAGGATAGCAGACGACGGCGCTGAAGCGCGGCAAAGATCATCCGCTGAACTGGCATTCGGGCGCGAAAGAAAGCAATGGAGAGCAGGGACTGCTATTCGCCGTAGGGCACCCAGATGTTCTTGATCTGCGTGGCATGGCGCATGGCGTAGCTGGAGTCCTGCGGCGCGGGGTGGAACCAGTCAAAATCGTGGCGATCATTGGTCCAGACCTGCTTCAGGTTGCCGATGGACGCGGCCTTCACCAGCGCCGCATCGGCGGCATCGCGGAAGCACCAGATCGCATCCACGTCGTCGTGCTCGGCGAGAGTCTTGGCGAGCTCGGCTGGACGGCCGGCGACGATGTTGACCACACCGCCCGGCAGGTCGCTGGTGTCGAAGACCTGGTAGAGGTCGCCGATGACGGTGGCGTAACGCTCCGACGGCACTGCGACGACGGTATTGCCTGCGGCGATGGCCGGCATCACGAGCGAGAAGAAGGCCAATAGAGGAGGATCAGCCGGGCAAATGATGCCGACCGTGCCGATCGCCTCATTCATCGCCAGCGTGACGTTGCGCATGGGCGGGTTGTGGACTGCGCCGTCGAACTTGTCCGCCCACGCGGCGTAGGTGAAGATGCGCTCGATGGAGAGGTCGATCTCCTGGGTCGCTTGCTCCCGACCCACAACCTGCGCAAGGCGCTCGGCGATCTCATGTCGGCGCTGGATGAGGTTTTCGGCGATGTAGTAGAGAATCTGCGCGCGGGTATGCGCGGGCGTCTTCGCCCACTTCTCCGCCTTGTGCGCGGCTTCGACGGCGTTACGGATGTCCTTGCGGTTGCCCAGCGGCGCCTCGCCGATCAGCGAGCCGTCGGCGGCGTGCACCGGGAAGCTGTAGCCCGAGTCAGGCCGCGCCTGCTTGCCGCCGATGTACTGCTTCACGGTGCGATCGATGAATTGCGTAGCATCGCCGTCGTCTTGCGCGTCGTGTTCCTCGGGTGGGGTCGCGCGTGTGGGCTCCGCAGATTTCGCGGGCGCGTGCAGCCATGCGGGTTCGAGGTATTCGTACATGCCCTCGCGTCCGCCCTCGCGGCCGTAGCCGCTCTCGCGGTAGCCGCCGAAACCGCACGAGGCGTCGAAGAGGTTGGTCGCGTTCACCCAGACGACGCCCGCCTTCACCTGCGAAGCCACATCGAGCGCCACGTTGATGTTCTCGCTCCAGATGGAGGCGGCGAGACCGTAGGCGGTGTTGTTGGCGAGTTCAACGGCTTCGGCGGGAGTGCGGAAGGTCATCGACGCCAGCACGGGGCCGAAGATCTCCTCCTGAGCTACCGTTGCCGCCGGACTCACATTGGTCAATAAGGTCGGCGGGAAGTAGAGGCCATGACCGGGCAGGCGGTTGTTTGGCTGGTAGCAGGTCGCGCCCTCGGCGACGCCTTTGTCCACGTAGCTCTTGATGCGTTCGAGCTGGATGGTATCGACGATGGCGCCGATGTCAACGGCTTTGTCCAACGGCGAGCCGACGCGAAGTGTTTCCATGCGCGCGCGAATCTTGCGGTAGAGTGTGTCGGCGACGCGCTCCTGCACCAGCAGGCGCGAGCCGGCGCAGCAGACCTGTCCCTGGTTGAACCAGATGCCGTCGACCAGGCCCTCGACGGCGGAGTCGAGGTCGGCGTCGTCGAAGACGATGTACGGCGATTTGCCGCCGAGCTCGAGCGAGAGCTTCTTCGGCGATGCGGCGGTGGCCTTCCGAATGATGCGGCCGACTTCGGTTGAGCCGGTGAAGGCAATCTTGTCGATGCCGTTATGCTCGACCAGCAGCGCGCCGCTGCGGCCATCGCCGTTGATGATATTGAGCACGCCGGCGGGCAGGCCGACCTCCATGGCTAGCTCCGCCATGGCGAGCGCGGTGAGGGGCGTGAACTCCGCGGGCTTGATGACGATGGTGTTGCCCGCGGCGAGCGCCGGCGCCACCTTCCACGCAAACATCAGCAGCGGAAAGTTCCACGGGATTACCTGGCCGACGACGCCGCAGGCTCTGTAGCCGGGAAACTCGCTTTCGAGAAGCTGCGCCCAGCCGGCATGGTGATAGAAGTGCCGCGCCACGAGCGGAATGTCGATGTCGCGGCTCTCGCGGATAGGCTTCCCGTTGTCGAGCGTTTCGAGGACAGCGAGGCGGCGGGAGTGCTTCTGCACCTGCCGCGCCAGCGCATACAAATAGCGCGCGCGCTGATGGCCGCTGAGGGCCTGCCAGCCGGGAAGAGCCTTGCGCGCGGCGCCGACGGCGGCATCCACATCCGTCGCATCGGCGTGCGCGACATCGGCGATCTTCTCGCCGGTCGCCGGATTCGTGGTGGCGAAGTACTCGCCGGTCGCCGGCTTCACCCACGCGCCACCGATGGAGTGGCCGAACTTGCGCTTGTGCCCGTCGAGCCACGCGGTGGTCTCTTTGGGATCTTCCGGCGCCTGGCCGTACTCCATGCGGTAGAACTCTTCCACAATTGCGTTGCTCATGCGTGTTCTCCTTACGCGATGGGGTGACGATATGCGGCGGAGTAGCGGCCGGTAGCATAGTGCTCAAGCTGCCGCTCGATGTCGGCGAGCATCGAACTTGCGCCGAAGCGAAAGAGGTTTGGCTCCAGCCACGGCCGTCCCAGCTCATCCTTCATCAGGAAGAGCCATTCGAGCGCCTGTTTTGCGGTCTTGATCCCGCCGGCGGGTTTGAAGCCGACGGCCATGCCGGTCTGCTCGGTATAGTCGCGCAGCGCGCGCAGCATGGTGAGCGAGACGGGGATGGTGGCGTTGACGGCTTCCTTACCGGTAGAGGTCTTGATGAAGTCCGCGCCGGCCATCATGGCGACGAGCGAGGCGCGCGCGACGTTGCGCAGCGTCAGCAGGTCGCCAGTACCAAGGATCGCCTTCATGTGCGCGGGGCCGCAGGCGTCCTTGAAGGCGGCGACCTCGTCATAGAGCGCCTGCCATTCGCCATTGAAGACGTGCGCACGCGTGATGACGATGTCGATCTCCTGCGCGCCGGATTCGACGGAGCGGCGAATCTCCTGCACGCGTTCGGCAAGCGGAGACAGACCGGCGGGGAAGCCGGTGGAGACTGCGGCGACGGGGATGTTTGTGCCTTCGAGGGCTCTGACCGCCGTTTCAACGAAGGCATGGTAGACGCAGACAGCGCCGACGGTGAGGTTCAGCTCTTCGATGCCGAGCGCTTTGACGAGCGAGTCCTGCAGCGGATGACGTGCCTTGGCGCAGAGGCGCTTGACCCGCTCGGCCGAGTCGTCGCCCGAGAGCGTAGTGAGGTCCATGCACGTGATGGCCTTCAGCAGCCAGGCTGCCTGCCACTGCTTCTTGACGGTGCGGCGGGTGCCCAGCGTTGCCGCGCGCCGTTCGACGGCGCTGGTGTTGACGCGGACCTGCTCCACCCATTCGAGGTTCAGCGGAATGCGGCGGTTGGGTTCCAGCCGGCGGCCGTAGAGTTCGAGCGGAACGGAATGCGGACCCGCCGCGACATGGACTTCCGGGTTGGCTTCCTGCTGCCTGACTGCCATGACGGCATCTCCAAGAAACAATGCCGCAGGCGAAACCGCACCTGCAGCACTGGATTCGAGCATTCTACAGGCACAATCGAGTCCACGCCCCCGTTTCAGCCCCCTGGCTTGGTTACACGTGCGTCAGCCAGCCGCGGAGCCGGCATCGAACCTCGTCCAGCTCGTGGCGCAGGCGGCTGCGCTCATGGAACAGGCCGATCAGCTCGTGCGCGCTCATCAGGTTTTCGAGACTGCTGGAATGGGCCCCGCCCAGCTCCTCAGAATTCGCGACGGTAAGCCGGTTGTCCTGCACGATGATCTGTTCGAAGGAGAGCGCCGCCACCAGATACGCGCGATGCGCGCGCGCCACACGCTGCTCTACGTTGTACACCTCATCCTTGAGCCTGGCATAGTCTTCAGCCAGACGCCCGATCTGCTGCGGATCCTCGTGTTCGCTCATAGACACCATCGTAACCCTCGGAAGCGTGTCGCAAGTGGTTACATTCTCACAGATTGCCGAAAATGGCCGCCGGGATACTCCGCATTCCCGCGCGGAGAACTTCCGGCGTAACCCTCCATCACGGTTACTACCGCGTTCCCTGTGGAAATGAGGGTTCTTCCAGATTCCGAAGGTTGATGAAAGAATGGTGAACACGAAATCCGCACGATGCCTTTGGGCCCCGAAAGGAAGGCAATGCCTAACGACGTACTTACCCCTCCTCTTGCAGTTGCAACCCATGCCGAGGTCGAGCGTGCTCGTATAGAGCAGCCCGAGATCTACCAGGAGGGCGACTGTTGGCGCTTCCGCTGGGCCGGTGAAGATCGCGGCTCGTTTGACAGCGAGCAGGATGCGCACCGCGCCGCCGGCCGCCACAAGCAGCATCGGCTCCTGCAGCGCTTCGCCTCCGCGCTGGAGCGGGATTAGCAATACCAGGTCTGCCCCACAACTTCCGAGCCGCACGCCATGGGCAAGATCGCTCGATCGTCGCGATGGAGAGCAGCTTCCTCCGGCACACTTTCCCCCGGCACACTGAGCATCGCTGTTTTTGCGCTCACGACCGCGCTGACAGGCTGCAGCGGCATGCCGATCGTCGCCGCGAATCCGCCTGCCTCCAATCCCATCACCACCGTCGTTCCCTCCGCCACAGGCACGCCGAACTCCGTCACGGTTTTCGGAGGGTATGAATTCGTCTCCATTCAGGGAGCGGGATTGATTGCGACGTATGCGATCAACAGCAGCTCGCAGAAGCCGGCGGCGACCTACAGCACACCGTGCATGGACCCCAGCGGCATGGTCGCGACGTCCGTCAACGGCGCCAACGTGCTCGCCGCCATCTGCTTCGACGCAGGCGCACTGTTCACGCTCACCATCGCCGCGGACGGCTCGCTCCATGCGCTGGGTTCACTTGGCGGTCTCGATGCGCCCTACCCGGGGATCGCACTCGACGGGACAAATCTCTACGTCCCCTTATTCGGCGGTAGCGCGGCCAATGGCGCAGTGGCACAGATCAGCCTCGCCAATCCCGCGTCACCGGTGCTTGTTGGGACGGTCATGCTGGCAAGCCCTTCGCCCGGTCAGCATGTCAATGGCGTTTCCCTGGCAGCCGCCGCCGGATATATCTACGCCGTTTCCGGCTCTGAAAGCCAGCCACTCAGTTCCTCCAGTTCCATTCAGGTGATCAGTGAAGGCAGCATGGCGCTGGTTGGCGCGCCCCTTGTTGTGCCCCATGCGCCGCAGCAGATGGTTATCGCAGGCAGCGTGGGCTACGTTACGCTCTTCGATGAACTTGCGGTCGAGGCTATCGATATCTCGAACCCCGCGAAGATCCAATCCATCGCGACTGTCTCGCTCGCGAGCTGTCATCCGATTCCAGTAGCGGCGACTAACAGCGAGGCTTACGTTGGGTGCTATGGCGAAGGCACCGTGGTGCGGCTGAATATTGCCAATCCCGCACAGATGGCGGCCATCAGAACGATCCCTGGAATTCAGGCGCCACAGGATATGGCGATATCGAACGGCTTGCTCCTCGTCACGGACGCTTCCCCAGGAGGCGCGCTTTATACCGTCAATCTCAGCGGACTCTAGTCATTGCCCGAGCGCCTTTGCAATGCCCGCCTCTGCCAGCGGCGCCATCACTGCGTAGCCGGCGGGCGTGGGATGTGTGCCGTCGAGACTCATGCCGTCCTTCATGCCGCCGTTCGCGTCCGCCAGCGGAGTGTAATAGTCAACCCACACCACGTTCTGGCTCTTCGCCCAGGCCTCGAGCTTTGCGTTCCACTCGCGGATCTTTGGCGCTGGACTCAGGCCCTTGTTCCAGTAGAAGTCCGCGTCCGGAGGAATGGAACAGATCACCGGCCTGATCCCATTGGCCCGCGCCATCTCCACCATCGCGCGCAGGTTGTCGAGAGTCATCTCCGGGGTCATGGGCCCGGTCTTCTCGGCGATGTCATTGGTGCCCGCGAGAATGACCACCACCCTGGGATGGAGATCGACGACATCCTGATGGAAACGCAAGACCATCTGCGGCGAGGTCTGCCCGCTGATGCCTCGGTTGATGTAGGGCTTGCCGGGAAAAAATGCGCTGCCCCGCCGGCCCCACATCTCTGTGATGGAGTCGCCAAGAAAAACCACGCGCTGTTCGCCGCGGGCAGGCGGTGGCGTGGCTGCGTCGCGATCGCGGTAGTATGCCAGCGCCGGCCAGTCCAGCATGCGCTTCTGCAGGGCGGCAAGCTGCTTCTCAACGTCTTCCCTCGTAGATGCTCCGTCGCGTGCGCTGGTCGGCACGGCGGATGGGCTGCTGTGCGTGGCAGCCTGGGCGGGAGCATTTGCCTCCGCACTCTGTCCCTGTACCGCTGCTCCCGCCGCAAGACAAGCGCCTGCGATCGTCACCAGCAACAGCCTCATCATCACCTCACAAGGTTTCGCGCTCCGATTCTAGCTGGATGGAGCGATAGTCGGCTTGTGCACACATCGGCTCGCGTTGGCAGCGGCTGGAAGACATTGTTCTGTCGTTCGGGCAGGTCTGCGGTACGCTTATGTCACCCCAATGCAACCCGGAATCTCGACCCACGTCTTCTTCCAGCATCGCCTCCACCCCGGTCTTCTTGACGCACTTGCCTCCTCGGGCGCCCGAACCATTGAGATCTTCGCCGCACGCCACCACTTTGACTACACCGACGCTCCAGCCGTGCGCGAGCTGGCGGCCTGGTTCCGTTCCAACCCCGCACGCGGCGTGCTGCACCAGCCCGTCTACATCACGGACCGCGCGGATACGCAGTGGTCGCGCCACGTTGCGCCCAACCTGAACCTCATCGCGCCGGAGAAGTTCCGCCGCATCGCCGCAATGGATGAGGTGAAACGCGCGCTGGAGTCTGCCGAAATGGTCCCCTTTGCCGCCGTCGTGCTGGATCTGGGGCTGCGTGATACGCGATGGGACGATGCTGCCATCGAACACTCACTCACCGCGATCGAACATCTGAAGGCGTTTGCCGGGCCGCTGGGGCTCAAATTGCTCCTGGAGAACACGCAGAATGAGGTCACCACGCCTGCGCACCTGCGTCACATTCTTGAGGCCGGACATTTCGATACGGTGGGCGTCTCGCTCGATCTTGGACGGCTGCATCTGGCGCAGGATGGGGCAAAGCCCGCAAACGACTCCGGCGTGGGCGAGGCGGTGCAGTTGCTCGCCGGCCGCATTGGGCAGTTACACGTCAACGACAACCATGGGCCATTCGCGCCCCATGAGGCGCTTACGGATTCGGCAATTTCCTTCCAGAATGCGATGGAGATGAAGGACGAGCACCTGTGGCCGGGTGAAGGCACCATCGCCTGGTCCGCCATCAACGCTGCGTTAGCGCCCCTGGGGCCGGATACTCCAGGCATCCTGGAGATCGCCGCCGACCGTGACGAGTCGCCTGATGCCGTCGCGCGCAAGGCTCGAACATTCTTCGAACAACAGCAACGCGCACGGGAAGCGCAGCAGCGCTAACGAGACACTGATCTCACCTGAAACGCGGAGGGCAGGATGCCGGCTGACGGTCAGCTTCCACACCGTTCGTGTATCTTTATCCGGTCTTCCCACGACTGAAAAACGCAGCAAGGAGCGTTCGCACGATGAACCAGCCATCTCCGGAACACATTATGCACGTCGGCCTCGGCTTCTGGGCCTCGAAAACTCTTCTCAGCGCAATTGAACTGCAACTGTTCACGGAGCTTGCCAAGCAGCCGCTCCCGCTTGCGGATGCGACGGCTCGCATCGGACTGCATCCGCGGTCCTCGCGGGATTTTTTGGACACGCTGGTCGCCCTTGGCTTTCTCGAACGCAAAGGGGATGTCTACTCCAACACGCAGGAAACCGCGCTCTTCCTGGATAAAGCGAAGCCTTCCTACATTGGCGGCATGCTGGAGATGGCGAATGTCCGCCTCTACCGGCATTGGGGCCGCCTGACCGAAGGTCTGCGTACCGGCGAGCCGCAGAATGAGATTCTCGAGGGCGGCGACGGCACCTTCGACGCTCTTTATTCCAACCCTGGCCGTCTGCGCGTCTTTCTGAGGGCAATGACCGGCGTAAGCCACGGCGCGAACATGGCCATCGCCCGCAAATTTCCATTCTCGAACTACAAGTCCGTGGTAGATGTTGGGCCGGCGCAGGGCGACCTGATCGCGCAGATCGCGCTTGCCAACCCGAACATTACGGGCGTCGGTTTCGATCTTCCGGCGGTTGGGCCCATCTTTGAGGACTATATTGCGGAGAACGGGTTGAAGGAGCGCGTGAAGTTCCAGCCGGGCAGCTTCTTCGACTCGCCGATCCCCGGCGCCGATATCATCACCATGGGCCACATCCTGCACGACTGGGATCTGCCCACGAAGAAGATGCTGATCGGCAAGGCGTATGAGGCGCTCCCCAAGGGTGGCGCACTGGTGGTCTACGAAAGCATCATCGACGACGATCGCCGCCAGAATGTTTTCGGCCTGATGATGAGCCTGAACATGCTGATCGAGACGCCCGGCGGCTTCGACTACACGGGCGCCGACTGCATCGGCTGGATGCAGGAGGCGGGCTTCCACTCCTGCCGCGTCGAGCATCTCGTCGGGCCGGACTCCATGGTCGTGGGCATCAAGTAGGCAGAGTCGCAGACGGGCTTTCACCGTCGGTCATCGCACGCCCGGCTAGACCCGTTGTCCGCTCCGTAAAGCGGAGTGTGTTCTTGACAGCGGTTGTAAAATGGAAGTCAGGAAGCAAAGCTGGATGCGCGGCATTGGTTAGGCCTGGCTCCGGACAAATGCTGCCTAACTCCTTCATTTCAGGAATTTTGTGCGTAAGTTATCTGGAATCTATATTTTAGCGGGCCTACAAGCGCGTAAGTTGCTGTATCCAGATAATTTGCGCGCCAAGATACCCCAAAAAAATTCACGAGGTACTCGTCAACAAACCGGGAGTTCCCAAAGCTTCAGCTCTCCGTGAAGCCAGGAAAGATGCCTGTGTCTGCGCAGCGTAAACTGACTTTCAGTTATGGCCGAATTGATCCCAACATCAGCCTCCTCCGCACCCATTGCCGAGATCGCCTCGCTGGCAGTGCATGCCGGCGAGCGCGTGACGCTGCGCGGCTGGCTCTATAACCTGCGCTCTTCAGGCAAGCTGCTCTTCCCCACCTTCCGCGACGGTACAGGCACCATTCAGGGCATCGTGCCCAAGGCTGCGGTCAGCGAGGAAGTCTTCGAGCGCATCAAGTCGCTCACGCAGGAGTCGAGCGTAATCGTCACCGGCCGCGTGCGTGCCGATTCGCGCGCGCCTTCCGGCTTTGAGCTCGACGTCGAGGACCTGCAGGTCGTCCAGCGCATTCCGGAATCCGCGCCCTATCCCATTACACCCAAGGAACATGGCGTCGACTTCCTGATGGAGCATCGCCATCTCTGGTTCCGCTCGCCGCGGCAGGCGGCGATCTTGCGTGTGCGGGCGGCGATTATGCGCGCCGCAGCAGAGTTCTTTGACACGCGCGGCTTCATCCGCACCGACCCGCCAATTCTGACTCCGGCGGCGTGCGAGGGAACCAGCACGCTGTTTGAGCTCGATTACTTCGGCGATCCGGCGTACCTCACGCAGTCGGGCCAGCTCTACATCGAGTCCACCGCGATGGCGCTGGGCAAGGTCTACAGCTTCGGGCCGACGTTTCGCGCGGAGAAGTCAAAGACGCGCCGCCACCTGACGGAGTTCTGGATGATCGAGCCGGAGGTGGCATGGCTGGAACTCGATGGGCTCATGGATCTGGCTGAAGGCTTCATCACGCACATCGTCTCGCGTGTGCTGGAGCACCATCGCGCGGACCTTGCGACCATCGGCCGCGACGTGGCGAAGCTGGAGGCGGTCATCGCGCCCTCCACTTTGTCATCCCGCAGCGCAGCGGAGGGATCTGCTTTATCAAAAGGCTCTGTCATCCCGAGCGAAGGCCGCAGCGCGGCCGGAGTCGAGGGACCTGCAGTTGCGGACGCCTCTACCGCCGATCGAACCTCTCTCCCATCGCAGCGCCTTTTCCCGCGGCTCAGTTACGACGAAGCCCATGCGATGCTGGAGCGTGCGCACGCCGAAGGCAAACTCGATAACCCACATGTCTACGGCGATGACTTCGGCTCGCCGGACGAGACGTACATCTCGTCGCAGTTCGATCGCCCGGTGATGATCCACCGCTATCCGGCGGCCATCAAGGCGTTCTACATGCAGCCCGATCCGGCGGACGCGACCAAGGCGATGTGCGTGGACGTGCTGGCCCCCGAGGGTTACGGCGAGATCATCGGCGGCTCGCAGCGCGCGGACTCGCTCGAACTGCTCGAAGCGCGCATCGCCGAGCATGGCCTGCCGCGCGAGGCCTTCGCCTGGTATCTTGACCTGCGCAAGTATGGGTCCGTGCCGCACGCTGGCTTCGGCATGGGCATCGAACGCGCCGTCGCCTGGATCTGCGGCCTGGAACATGTGCGCGAAACCATCCCCTTCGCCAGAACGCTCAATCGCATATATCCGTAGGCTGATCACCAACGGGTCTAGCGGCAAGGTATTTGCATCAGATTTATGATGGATAGTGGTACAAAGGTGCTGTGATGTTTAAGAATTTTCGACTCTTTGCGCAACCTTCTTATGTATCGGGTGCGGCCCGTCTTGTAGATTTGGGTGGTGTTTTCGACAAATACAACAAGAGCAATTCGGAGCAGGAAGCGGATTCACGTGCACTTGCCTCTGACTGGGCTGCTATAGGTAATGATCTTAGCCTTGCGCTTGATCACACCTCCAAAGAATTGCTCACAAAATAGGTGATGAGTGTCTGAACTCGACAAACGGCACGAGGAGTCCTTACCGCCCCGTGCTGATTTGCCTTCGCTGCGCGCAGCGAGGGCAGAGTTCATGTATTCATGGTCAGCACCATTGCCGCATCCGGAACTTCTTAAGAAATACAACGAAGCATTCCCCGGCTGCGCAGAACGCATTGTTGCAATGGCGGAGGCGCAAAGCGCACACCGGCAAAAGATCGAATCAGAGGTTGTCAACGGCAATGTGTATAGCCAGAAAACGGGTCTTTGGCTCGGATTTGTCCTTGCTCTGATCGTGATTTCCAGTGGCGCATGGCTCGTTTACAACGGTCGTATCGAATGGGGGGCGGGTTTTATAGGCGTTCCTCTCATCGCCTTGGTCAGCGTCTT
>DATNAU010000202.1:0-14635 GCA_035572415.1 Acidobacteriaceae bacterium | reverse complement strand
CGCAAATCCTGCCATCGCATACGCCGCCGCCACCGTCGAAACCTCATTCACCGTTGCCGCAATCGCCGGCCCCGATGCCCCCGGACACGCTCCAAGCGCCGCCATCCACGCCGCGCCCGTCGTTCCGGTGGCATACAGATACATCTGCTGCCCGCTCGCGCACGTATAGTCGCCGCTCACTGAAAATGCGCCGCTCGCATTCGTCGTCACATACGCGCCTACCGCATCGGAGGCCCCAGCCAGCGATGCATTTATCAGCGACACCGACGCGTTCGTGCTCGAAGCGGCAATCCCCGCCCCGCCGTATCCCGTCGTGTTCGCCGCCAGCAGATACACATGCGCATTCGCCACCGGCTGCGTCCCGCTCATCACCGTGCCGGTCAGCGCCACGCCGGCAGGCCCGATCGTCGCCTTCCCGGTCGCCGTTCCCGTCAGCCCGCTCGTGTCAGTCACCGTCAGCGAAACCGTGTACGTCCCCGTTGCCGCATAAGTATGGCTCGGCGTTGCACCCGTCCCCATCGTCGAATCACCGAAGTTCCACGCATACGTCAGCGCCTGCCCCTGCGGATCGCTCGACCCCGTCGCGCTGAAGCTGATCGCCGTTCCTGCCACGCCCGAGTACGGCCCACCCGCATTTGCCGTCGGAGGCTGGTTTTGCTGCTGCTGTGACCCTCCACTCGGTGACCCGGAACTCCCACCGCACCCCGCCAGTCCCACCAACCCGACCAGCCCGCACACCGCCGCCGCAGCCCACACCCGCATCCTGCTCTCCTTCGGGAAATCGCCTCAGCCTACCATGCACCAACGCGGGCACAAACTGTTCCTTCGTAACTTGCCGATGCCACTGCATCGCGCAACACAAAAAAATGATGTCAAGACCTTGTCTCTGACTCTTTTCACGCAAACGTCTCACTCCACAGCAGTAATTTTCCAAAGAAAGTTGGCATTTTAGTTTTGCTCCGCTTGCTAAAATAGAAACAGGTAGTCAGGAGAGCTTGCCTCTCTTGCATCACACAGGCCCGGCCATCACGCCGGGCCGTTGCGGTTAAGTCACGTGTTTTCAGCATTGCTCCGCCTAAGTCCTTTGTCTTCTATATCCATAAGTGCAACTCTTTTGTTTTCTGGATTATGCATTTTTCATAGGGAGGGGGGGCCCCAACCAGCAACGCAGCATGAACCACTTCGCCTACTTCACCGAGATTGAGGACCGCTTCGCCCAGCGCCGCGGCTCGCTCCTCCTGCTCTCCACCCTCGACTGGGCCCTCATCGAAACCTGGCGCGAGGCGGGCGTCCCTCTCGAAGCTGTCCTGCGCGGCATCGACGTAGCCTTCGATAAGCACGAAGCCCAGCGCGCCCGCCTCGGCGCGCGCCGCCAGCGCAAGGTGAATGGCCTCGCCTGGTGCGCGCAGGCCGTGATGGAAGCCGCCGAGCAGGCCCGCGAAGCCAGCGTCGGCATGGCCGCCGCAAAACCCGAGCGCGAGTCAGGCTTCGAGTCCGCCCGCATCGCCCGCTTCCTCACCTCGAACGCCGCCGCCGTCGAATCAGCCGCCGCAAAGCTGCCGCCCGCTCCCGCGGCCGCCACCGCCGAGACCGCCGTGCGCCTCCGCGAGCTTGCCGCAGAAACCTCGAACCTCGAACCTTGCACCTTGAACCTCGAACAAATCGACCGCACCCTCACCGTCCTCGAAGAGAAGCTCTTCGCCGCTGTCCTCTCCGCCACATCCGAAGCCGAACTCGTCTCCCTCCGCGAACAGGCCGCCCGCGAACTGGCTCCTTACCGCGGCAAAATGGGCGCCGTGCAGATCAAGCAGGTACAGCAGCAGTTTCTGCTGAAGCGCCTGCTCGAAACCCACTCACTCCCGCGCCTCTCCCTCTTCTACATGCCGCACGAAGATGCCGGGTAAAGCTACAGCTAGTCTCCCAGCGACACGAAGAACGGAGAACGAACAACGGACAACGCCTACCAAATCGCACCATCTTCCGAAGCACCGGCAGCCACTCCGCCCTGCCCGCACTTCGGCGCCTGCGGCGGCTGCCAGCTTCAGCACCTCAGCTACGCCACGCAACTCGACCGCAAAGCCGCGCGCCTCCGCGAACTTCTCAACACCTTCACGCTGCCCGAACTCCAGCTCCATCCCTCGCCGCCCCTCGCCTACCGCAATCGCATCCGCCTCTCCTTGCGCGAAGTGGACAGCCAACTTCGCGCCGGCTACCTCGGAAGCGCGCAGGCCCACGATGCGGGTGCCCCACATCTCGCAGAGATGTGGGAGGAAGAGACGACGAGCTTCGAGGGAGACAGGAAACTCACCTTCATCCCTATCGCCCAATGCCCCATTGCCGCGCCAGTGCTCTGGCGCGCCACCGAAGCCTTTCTCTCTCTCGCCAACGATGCCGCCTGGCTGCGCAATGCAACTCTCAAGCCCGATCAGCTCGAGCTCTTCACCACCGCCGACGAATCGAAGCTGCAGCTCACTCTCTTCCTCCGCACAACCCACAAGAGCCCGCCCGCCAGACTCGCCGCCGATTTCACCACGCTCTGCGAATCGCTCCGCACGCAAATCCCCGAGCTCGCCGGCGCCGGCATCGCATTCCTTCCGCTCGCCGCCCGCAGCCGCCAATCCGCCCAGCCGCGCCCCGGCCCCGCATGGGGTTCGCCGGGCCTCAATTACACAGTCCCTGACCTCGCCCCTCGCACCTCTCTCGAACCTCGAACCCCGGACCTCGAACCTCTCCGCTACTGGGTTCCCCGCGGCGCCTTCTTCCAGATCAACCGCTACCTGATCCCGGAGCTCGTGGCGCTCGCATCCCGCACCGCCGAAGCCTCTCCCGAAAAATCGCTCGCATGGGACCTCTACGCCGGCGTGGGTCTCTTTGCGAAAGCCCTCTTCTCTCGCGCGCTCGCCCACAGTTTCACCAACGTCACTGCCGTTGAGATTGCCGAACACGCCGCGACCGCGCTCGCGCAAACCAAGCTTCCCAACCTCCACGCCGTCAAAGCCACCACGGTCGAGTTCCTCCGCGCAGCCGTCCTTCAGCGCGAACGTCCCTCGCTCATCGTCCTCGATCCGCCGCGCACCGGCCTCGGCGATGACGTCTGCTCACTGCTCGCGCGGATCGCCTCACCCGCTCTCCTCTACGTCTCCTGCTTGCCGCAGGCGCTCGCGCGCGATCTCGCGGATCTCACCGCCTCCGGCTACTTCATTCGCCACCTGCATCTCTTCGATCTCTTTCCGCAGACCTCGCATATCGAGACCGTCGCCATCCTGACGCGATCGCGCGAAGTTCCGTGACCGCGAGCCGCAGCTTTACTCTTGGCCTGGAATCGCCGATCTGAAAGAATGGCCGCGACCCAAACGGGTAGCCTGCCGTGGCTGCAAACGCTGGTGCCTCCAGACCCGACCTTGAAGCACGCCTCTGGCCGCGCGCCGGACGCCCTGATTCGCTGCGTCCAGACGCTTTGCGCTTTCACCGCGCGCCTCTGCTGGCCGCTGCAGCCTGCTTCGCTCTCGGCGAATCGCTCACCCTTCTCCCTCCGCGCGAGCCGCGTCTCGTCTTCCTGCTCGCCGCCGCAACCGCAACGCTGCTTGCGCTGGTCATCCTCGCCCTCCGCCGCGCGCTTCGCATCGCTCCGCTCTGCGCCGCCGCACTATGGATCGCCGCCGGTCTCTGGTCCGCACAGATTGAAGCCGCGCCCGCACCACAGACGCCTTTGCTGGGTTACGCGGACGGCCTCAGCCGCAACGTCGAAGCCCGCGTCGTCCGCGTTCGCGAGCTGCCCCAACGCACAGCCGCCGAACAGAACGAAGCCAATCGAGACACCGATTCCGATCAGTGGGACGAACACGGCTCACCCACGTTCTCCATCGATCTCGATCTGATAGCCATCGAGGACCTCACTCCCGACAGCTCGCGCATGACTCCCATCACCGGCGGCCTTCGCGCCACGATCCTGGCGGAGGCGCGCCGCGGTCATGACGAGCACCCGTTGCAAGCGGCGACGCCTTCGCTGCATTGCGGCGATCTGGTTTCAGCGCCCATTCGCCTGCGCGTACCCGAGCGCTATCGCGATCCCGGCGCATGGCAGTACGCTGACTATCTTCTCGACCAGGGCATCGCCGTAACCGGAAGCATTCGCTCGGAGCAGCTCCGTATCGATCCGAAATCGGACTGGGAGCCTTCTCGCGCGAAGCCCTTCGTCATGCTTCGCTGCCGCATCTTCGCGGCGCAGAGCTGGGCTGCCTCGCGAACTCTGTTCTTCGTTCGCTCAATGGCAAACAGGCGTCTGCCCGCAGTCCTTCGCCTCACGCCCGACGACGCCGGCATGTTGAACGCCATGCTCTTCGGCGATCGCTCGCGCCTCACCCGTGCGTTGCGCGCCGGCTTTGAGCGCACCGGCTCCTTTCATCTCTTCGTGGTCTCCGGCATGCACGTCGCATTGCTCGCTGGACTTGTTTACTGGATCGCGCGCCGCCTGCGCTTTGGCGAAGTCGCCACAACTTCGGTCACGCTGGTGCTTACTTCAGCCTATGCATTGCTCACCGGCTTCGGCGTTCCGGTCCAGCGTGCGCTGCTGATGACCGCAGTCTTTCTGCTCGCACGGCTGCTTTCCCGGGATCGAAATGTGCTCAATGCACTCGGAGCTGCCGCACTTGCCGTTCTCGTCTGGTCGCCGCACGCTATTTTTGAGGCCAGCTTCCAGATGACGTTTCTCGCGATCCTTGCCATCGCCGGGATCGCGGTCCCACTCGGCGAACGCAGCTTTCTTCCCTACGCGCGGGCCGCGCGCCGCCTGCGCGATCGCTGGCGAGACGCCGCCCTGCCTCCGCGCCTCACGCAGCTGCGTGTGATGCTGCGGCTGTGGAGCGAAGCCCTGGCTGAAACCTTCGGCAGGCGCGCCTATGCGCTCCCGTCGATGCTTGTTCGTATCCTTCTCTGGGCCGCGGAGCTTGCTCTCATCGGCGTGGTCGCCGAGGCTGTGATGGCGCTGCCGATGGCCATCTACTTCCATCGCGCCACGGTCTTCGCGTTGCCCGCGAACATGCTCAGCATCCCGCTCGTCGCGGTACTCGCGCCGCTCGCGCTGATTACTTTCCTTGCGTCGCTCATAAGCTCCTGGCTTGCTGCCCTGCCCGGCGCAGCGCTTGCTCTGCTGCTGCATGGCATCACCGGTGCGATCCAGCATCTCAGCCGGAGACAGGCAGCCGATCTTCGCGTTGCAGGGCCAACCCTTCCACACGTCCTCATCGCGCTGACCATCCTCGGCTTTTGCTGTTGGGCAGCTCGCCAATCGCGCGCTCTTGCCGTGGTCACAGTCGTTGCGCTTCCTCTTGTCACCGTTGCCGCTCTGTGGCCCAGCGCGCCGGTCGTCCATCCCGGACAGCTTGAAGTCACCGCGATCGACGTTGGCCAGGGCGACTCACTGCTCGTCGTCGGCCCCAGCGGGCAGACCATGCTGATCGATGCCGGTGGCCCCACCGGCGCCGCCGCCAACGCGGAGAACGCGAGCGGCAACTCCGCCTTCGACATTGGCGAGCAGGTCGTCTCGCCTTACCTCTGGTCGCGGCAAATGCGCCGCATCGACGTGCTTGTCCTCACGCACGCCCACTCCGACCACATGGGCGGCATGCCTGCCGTGCTGCGCAACTTTCGCCCGCGCGAGCTCTGGGTCGCCGTCGATCCCCAATCCGCTCATTATCGGGAGCTGCTCGCCGAGGCCGCCTCCCTTGGCGTCGGCGTTCGCCATCTGCGGGCCGGAGACTCTATTGCCTGGGACTCCATCGCCATCAACGTCCTTGCGCCGTCGCGCAGCTACGTCAACTCCGGTCCGCCCGTCAACGACGATTCGCTAGTCATGCACCTCCAGTTCGGCCGCGCCTCAGCGCTTCTGGAGGGTGATGCTCAGTCCGCAAGCGAAGATGCGATGGCCGCACGCGCACATGCCGGCGCGCCGTATGCTGCGGTCGGCCCGGTGACGCTGCTAAAGGTCGCACATCACGGCAGCCGCACCTCCACCACGCCGGAGTTTCTTTCGCTGGCCGCGCCACAGGACGCCGTGATCTCCGTCGGCGCGAACAATACCTTCGGCCACCCGCGCGCCGAGGTCATCGCGCGCCTCGCCGCCGCTCACACGCACGTCTATCGAACAGACCGCATGGGCCTGACCACCTTCCTGCTCTCTTCCGATGGCCGCATCGCAGCCGCCGGTGCCGCATCTAATCCTTGATGGACACCGACACACGCACCGGACAGAACAGCTTCGGCGAGAATGAGGCGGCTGAGGGTAAACCGGCCACCGTGAATGCGGCTGAGCTCGAAGAAGAGCGCAGGCTTATTCGCCGCATGCAGATGATGATGAGCCTGGTGATGCAGACCATCGCGCAGGACAGCTCGCTGAGCTACGACGAGGCCGCGCAGATGATCGCCGATGCCCGCCGTGCCGCGCTCACAATGTTCCCCGACAAGGAAGTCGCCTATGACCTCATCTGGCGTCCGCGCTTCCAGCGCCTGATGCGCGAGCGCTTTCTCATCATGTAAGAAGCCGCTGCAGCCCTGCACTAGAATGGCCGCATGCGGGAAACCACACGCGAAAGGCTCGTGCAGGGGCAGGCGCAGCGCAAGCATCTGCGCCGTGCGGAGCATGCCGCATGGGACCAGGATCTTCGCCGCGAAGATCCGCTCAAACTGCTTGCCGCCTCCATGCGCGGTCGCGTATCTGCGCTGGTGCGCATCAAGTACGACCGCATGGCGTGTTCGCCCTTCGGTTTCTTCCGCGGCGCCGTGCCCATCATGGCTTCGGACCTTGCGCTCGCCCCGCACACCGGCATCTTCACCCAGCTCTGCGGCGACGCGCACGTGCGCAATCTCGGCGCATTCGCCGCGCCCGACGGCCGCCTTGTCTTTGACATCAACGACTTCGATGAAACCATCCGCGGGCCATTTGAGTGGGACGTCAAGCGCATGGCCGCCAGCCTGGTCCTTGCCGGTCGCGAGGCGGGAGCGAAGCACGCCATCTGTCATGCCGCTGCACTCCGATTTCTCGGCAGCTATCGCCGAGCGATGTTCAACTTTGCGCGGATGCCGGTGCTGGAGCTCGCGCGCTACACGGTGCATCGCCTGAACACGGTCCGGCCCGTCGCGCAGATCTTCGCCGTCGCCGAGCGCGCCACGCCGCTTCACAGCCTTGATTCGCTCACCGAACCGGTGCGCCCGGCAGGCCCACGCGGCAGGAATTCGAGTGCGGACAGCAGGACGGCATCCACCAGCCTCACGCCCCCTGCGGGCGGCACTCGCATCTTTCGCACCCATCCTCCGGATCTCACACGCATCCATGGCCGCCTGGCGCGCTCGGTGCTCGACTCGCTCGAGACCTACGCCGAGACCCTCCAGCCCGAGCGCCGCCACTTCCTCGCGCAATATACGCCCGTGGATGTCGCGTTCAAGCTGGTCGGCACCGGCTCGGTGGGCCTGCGCGACTACTGCGTCTACCTCGAAGGCATCGGTCCGCTCGATCCGCTTTTCCTGCAGATCAAGGAAGAGCCGCACTCAGCCTACGCGCCGTATCTCGACGATAAGGATGTCCCGCCGCATCAGGGTCGCCGCGTCGCAGAGGGTCAGCGGGCGATGCAGCTGCAGTCGGACCCGTTTCTGGGATGGACGACCATCGAAGGCCGCGACTACCTCGTGCGCCAGCTCAACGATCACAAGGGATCCGTGCAGCTTGGCTCGCTCAAACCGGCTGCGTTGGTGGAGTACGCCGCGGTCTGCGGAGAGACACTGGCCCGCGGTCATGCGCGCGCCGGAGACCCTTGCCGCATCGCCGGCTACATCGGCGCCTCGGGGCGATTCGATGCCGCCGTTGCAAGATTCGCGGTGGCTTACGCCAACCAGACCGAGCGGGATTGGAAGACGCTCGTGCGGTCGCGACGCGCGCTGTGAGAGCCAAATGACCGGGCGGAGCAAACCCTCCCCCCCCGTACTTAAAATGCAAAATCTTGGATTCAGGGCATTTACTTCCCCCTCTGCCGTAAGATCTTGAAAATGCGGGGAGATGGCCTAAGTTTATGGAAACAAATGGCCAGTGGGGACACCCAATACGCATCTCCTTCGGAAATGACAAACGACACAGCCCAGCTGGCTCTTCTTTCCCTCCTTGCGTTCTATATTCGCGGCTCCCACACGGAGGCAGAAGACCCTATCCGAAGGCGGTTGGATTCGGTCTCGACTGCTATCGGTATCCTTTAATTCTAACCGGGCGTGTCAAGCTGTGGAGCTATTTCTGTGTGCGGACTAAAAACACAACCGCCGCCTGCATAACGCAAGCGGCGTCTGAGGTTGAGGTTGTTCGGTTTGGCTACCAGTTCAGGCGAGCAGCAAGCTGCGCGTCACGAGCCTGGTTGACTGGGCCGCCGGTTGGGAGCGTTCCAAAGCTCGATCCTGCAACGCCACCGTTGACGCCCCCCCAAACTACGTGGTTGGTCGCATTCAGCAGGTCCGCCTCAAACTGCAGGCTCACCTTTTCCCACACCGGGAAGCTGCGCTTCAAGCCAAGGTCCACGTTGTAAGCGCCCATGCTGAAGATTTGCATGACGCGAGGAGCATTGCCCGGGACATACAGCGCCGTACCGTTTCCGACGTAGTACACGACACCAGTGCAGGTGGACGGAGTGGCCGTGCAGGCTGCCAAGGTGTTCTGGCCGACCGCAGTTGCGCCGCCCTTGGACGGATCGGTTCCGGCCTGGTTGACGCTGTACGCCAGAGGATTGAGATACGGCACTTTCGCGTAGTAGTTTGCGGAACTCGGATCAGAGACAAGCCCATCGCCATAATGGCCGACTCGCTGCTGGACGCCAGGAACGACCGAAGGCATGCAGGTGCCGATCACTGTTCCGCCGCATCCGGAAGCGCTCATGGTTGTGGGTAGGCCCGAGTGATAAGTGAAGATCGTTGAGAAACTCCACCCTCCGCCGATTGCACTCACCAGACGGTTATCCGCGCCGATGGCCTTGCCCTTGCCGAACGGCAGCGCATACACCGCCGTCGCCGTCAGGTTCTGCGGCTGGTCAGCCACTGACAAAGCGCGATCCAGACGCGCATTGTCGTTGGTGCGGAAGCTACCCATATCATCGATCGACTTCGAGTAGGTGTAGTTCAGCATGAAGTCGAGGCCGTGCGCCGCGCGCTGGCGAAGAGAGACTTCAAGCGCGTGGAAGTTGGTATTGCCGTTGAAGTTTGTGGTGTCGCTGACGCTGGCGAACTGCGGGAATGCTGTGAAGTATCCCGTCACGCCCAGAGTAGCTAGGTACGTCTGGCCGTTGCTGAAGGGGTTGGGCGAAGCGAAGCCGAGCCCCGTCACCCCTGCGATCGCTGCCGCAGTCGCTTTGGATGCAAGGAGGTCGGTATTGCCGCTGCCGAAGCCGCAGGTGGAGGGACCGCAAGGCGTGACAGCGCTTCCGTTCAGGTTGTAGCCGGCCAGTGCGGCGTAATTGCTCGTCAATTTGTTGACGCGCGAGGGATTGGCGAGACCGCCGTTGAGGAAGTGGCCCTGGCTGCCCACGTAGCTGACCGTGATCGACATATCGCGCGTGACCTGACGCTGGATGCCGACGTTCCAGTTAATGTACTGCGGAGTGCGGCCGCCGCGGTACGGATCGAAATAGGTTTGGGTGCCGCTGGCCTGCCCAAGGGCAGTGGTATTACCGGTCCCATATTCCGCCAAGCTGGTACCGCCGGCAGGTGGGGCGGGCGCAACAATTGAACCGGTCCATCCGCAGGCTGTGCCGTTCGCCTTGCCGAGCCCGCAGGCGGTGCCATCCCAGTAGAAGGCCGGGGCCGCACTCAGTCCGCCGGGTGCCGAAGCGCTCGGGGTAATGCCCAGAGTTGCCGGGGAGCCGGATTGGCTGCCATCCGTCCAGTCGCCGCGTGCAATGTTGACGTTGAAGCTGCCGCGAAGAACAGTCTTCGGGGTCGCCGCAAAGGCGAAGCCAAGCCGGGGGGCCCAGTTCTTCCACGAGATCGGCGAAGGCGAACTGCAGTTGCAGAACGTCGCCGGGTCGCCGTTACCGGTAAACATCAGCGTGCCCTTGTTGCCCGTTACGGAGTTGGCGCCGGTCGGGTTCAGGAAGGTAAAGATGTTGTGGGCTTCGTGGATGGATGGGTAGATGTCCCAGCGGATGCCCATGTTCAGGGTCAGACGCTCGTTGACCTTATAGTCGTCCTGCACCCAGAACGAAGGATCTTTCCAGCGGCTGCCCAGTCCGGGAACGTTGACCGAGTCCGAACTGGAGTTGACCGCCCCCAACAGATAACTGGCCACGGCAGATCCCGTGCTGGAGTTAATGGAGCTTCCATTGGAAAATCCGCCGGTTTGCGTAGCCGCAAACTGGAATCCCATCGGGCCGGACGGCGAAACCACCTTGTAGTAGTTGAACTGCATGTCGACGAACTGGCCGCCGAAGGTGAAGTTCTGCTTGCCATGCGTCCACTGCAGGTTGTCGCTGGCGGAGAAGGTGTTGTTGATCTTGTTGTTCCATGCGTATCCGCCCCACGAACCCGGATTGTCGAAGCCGCCCGTCCAGCTGATGGCAGGGAACCCGTCCGAGGCCTGGCCCGCAGGCATGTTCAGAATGCCTGCGCTGCTAGTCGAATACTTCGGCTGACGGTTGGGCGTAACCGAGTCGCTTTGGTACCGCCCGTAACCGAACGCTGCCTGGTTGACGAGGTGGGAATTGATGGTGAAGGTGTCCTTCACCACATCCACGGTGGTGACTGGGTTGTAAATCTGCGACGTGTTGAACGGCGGATTCAAACCACTCGACGAGTTCAGCCCGGTCGCAGCCTGACGGCCGAAGGCAATCAGGAAGCGCATCTGGTTGCGCGAGCTCTGCGTGTAATCGATTGAGCCGGTGGAATACCAGTTCGCCAGTCCGATAGGAGTGCCATAGGCCAGATTGCTAGTGTAGGAGCCTTGGTTGGTCAGCGGCTCATACGGAAGCAGCAGCTTGTTATAGAACTGCGAAGCAGCTGAAAACCGGCTGGCCGGGATCAGGTCTACCGTGGGTACGCCATTTTTGAGGGCCGTGAAGATAGTGCGAGTGCAGGTCGAGCAATTGGGGACTTGGGTTGACGGGTCGTAGATGTCAACACAACCGTTCGAAGCGATACCCTGGCCGACGGTATTGGGAGTGCATGTATTGGGAGTCTTCGTGTTGGCCACTGCATAGCCGGTGAAGTCCGCGTATCCTTGCGGGTTGCCATTCACGTCATAACCAAGCATGGCATAGGTGGGAATAGTCATTGCCGAATACGTGGCACCCTTCTGGTACCGGTACTGGCCATAGTTGCCGAAGAGGAAGAGCTTGTTCTTAATAATCGGTCCATTGAGCACAATGCCGAACTCGTTCTGCACCTCGCGTTGCTTGATGCCTCCGGGCACTTTGACACCCTGGGCGTTCAACGTCGGGGCCTTATTGACAAACTGCCATGCATCGAAGATCGTGTTGCGGTTGTACTCATAGAGCGAGCCGTGATAGCTGTTGGTACCGCTCTTGATCGAGTAGTTCTGCACGCCCTGGCCGGAGTATGCCGCCGAGATGCCGTTGGTCTGCATCTGGAACTGGTCGATCGAATCGACGCCGATCGCCGTCCATGTAAAGCGAGGGTCGCCCACGCCATCGGCCTCCGGCAGGTTGATGCCGTCCACATAAACTTCCTGCACATTGCCGCCCGGGCCCGAGCCGTTGACGATGCCGGTCTGCGAGGTCTGGTCGATCGAGTTCAGATACTCCACGCCGGGCATCAGGTAGGCGAAGTCCGTCACGCGGCGCTGGTCCGCCTTGGCGCCCGCGCCCATCTGGATGGGCAGGTTGGAGTACATCTGGTTGTCCATGACGCCGCCGATGGTTGCGTCCGTCGTATCCAGCACTGGGGGCGCCGAGGTCACGGTCACCGTCTCACTCGCCTGGCCCACGCTCAGCTTCACGTTCACTGCGGCCGTGTTCAGCGCGTCCACCACCACGTTCTCCTGCTTATAGCCCTGGAAGCCCGTCGCTGTAACCGAAACCGTATAAGTGCCGGGGATAAGGCCGGAGATGTTGTAGTCGCCGGACTTGGTTGTCGTACGCGTCGTCACTACATTGGTGTTGACGTTGGTCGCCGTTACGGTGGCGCTGCCCACGACCGCGCCGGTCGGGTCCTGCACGGTGCCGGCAATCGACCCTGTGCCGGCCAGTTGCGCATAGGCTGCGCCGGTCATCGCCACGGCGAACGCGATGAGGATTGCGAGACAGGCAAGCGCGCGCGGCAAGCGCACCGCTGCTTTGGTGTTTTGGGAGTTGCGAAACATGGCGTATGACCTCGTCAAAGTAAAGATGGAAAGGAAGTAAACGGGTGTATTCCCCAAAATCTGCTCGATTGCTCCCGCGAAAAGGACTGCCGGGAGAAATGGCTCAAAAGGTAAGACCACTTTTTGGATCGGCTTTAGATTCTTCTTTGAAAACAACTCCTGTCAAGCATTGATTTGTCTTTTTTTAGTCTCCCGATGACGCCCGCGGTTCCTACCAGATTCCGTAAAGCGGCGGAAAATGTTTCCTATCTGAAATCGCCTTCCTGAGCATTGGCGCATACCGCCTGCGGCCAGTGTTCATGCGGCCGCTGGGGACAGCTGCGATTCTCTTTTTCCCAGGATGCGCCCGCCGAAGCACACATATTAGCCGCGCAACGACGACTTCATTTTCCAGCGCCTACGCTCTGGCGGAGGTCGTCCTGGCGTCGTTTTTGGAAGGTCCAACCTTCACCCGTTCGGCGCCGCGCTCACCCGCCGTCCAGCCGTCCGCCGCCCCGAAGTTGCGGGTCAATCTACCTTGCGCCGTGCGCCGCCAGCCACTGCCTCAGGTCCGGCTCCTGGGCCACCCGCAGTTGCGCGCAGTCGCCGATGCGTTCGAGCGTCTTCGCGAGGGTTCGCTCGGCGGAGCTGACCGGGTGTGCCACGAAGAAGCTCGCCACCTCGTCACGCCGCTCCACGGAACAAAATGCGCCGGTCGCCTCCACAATGCGGGCGCCGGAACTCTCCGTAGCGCGCCGCTCAATTTCGCCCCAATGCTCCCGCACGAACTTCCATGCCGCCTGCTGCGTCTCTCTCCGCTCCAGCATCATGGCGATCAGGCGCCAACTGTCCTGGCTGCGAATCTCGTCGGAGACAGCCAGCTCCAGTGTCCGTTGCACCAGCTGCGGCGAATCGAACCACGTCAGCGCACGCAAGGATGCGTCGCGAAAGTCAGGATCTTTCGTCTCGCGCACCACTTTCAGCAGGCGGTCATACATGGCGGTGTCGCCCTTGGATGCGGTGAGGGCCACAGCCGCATCCACGATGCTCGGGTCCGCAGGTTTCTGCCCGGAGAAGAGCTGGTCTGTCAACCGCTGGGCCTCGCTCAGCACGGCAGGGTCATGGGCTTCCCCCAGCGCATCGAACAACGCCTCGCGCAACTCCGCATGGTCTTCTTTTTCATGGCGCCGTGGACCGCCCAGCGCGGAATACACCGGCCCGAACTCCCGGCGCACGATGCCGTCCAGCTGCCTGCGATCCTCATCGCTCGCAATCCGCATGCCGATCGCATCGATCCTGCCCAGAACGCTTTCCATGACCGTCGGGTCGGGGTCACTCTTCACCGCCAGTGCCAGATCGAGGAATTCCCCCACGGTGCCCTCGCCTGCGCGCATCAGTGCCCAGCGGTCGCCCAGCAGACCGATCCGCTCTGCCGGTGTCAGGCCTGTTTCCGCATGAGCGACGATGACCGCGTATTCAGGGGCCGCATACGTTGTGCGGAAATAGCCCGCATCGTCCGCGTTGGCGAAGAAGAACGGCGCCCTGGTTTCGACCTTGATCTGCGAGGTCCGCGGCGCAATCAGCTCGCAGCCATCCCCCAGAATGCAGATCGGGATCGTCCACCGCTCGCCGCCGACTGCATCTGCGAGAGTCGTGCTGCCACTCGTCTGCGCAAGGCGCGGCTCGGTCTTGCCGCTTTCCGCGCCTCGCTCCTCAAACCGCTTCTGCGCGACTGCAATCTCGCTCCCTTGTCTCGCGCCGAACCGCACCTCCGGCAGCCCAGGCTGCTCGACGTAGCTGCGCATCACTGTATCGACCGCAAGTCCGCTCGTCTTCGTCTGCGCATCCCAGAAGTCTTCCGCCGTCGCGTTGCCATACAGGTGCGCGTTGAGGTACGCCTGCACGCCGCGGCGAAACGTCTCCTCGCCCGTCCAGTGCTCCACCATCGCAATCACTGCGCCGGCCTTGCCGTATGCAATGTCGTCGAATAGCTCATTGATCTCCGCCGGCGTCTCCGCGTGCTGACGAATGGGCCGCGTCGCGCGCGCTGCATCGCCGTCCATGATGCCGCTGCGTTCGGCGGCCGCATCCTGCTCAAACTCCCACTTCGGCTTCCACTTCGCCGCGGCCTTGCTCTCCATCCAGGTCGCGAAGCCTTCGTTCAGCCACAGGTTGTCCCACCACACCGGCGTCACCAGGTCGCCGAACCACTGGTGCGCCATCTCGTGCGCCACCACCATCGCGCGAGTGGCGCGCAGGGAGTCGGTGGCCTGGGCCTTGAACACGAAGTCGTCCGCGAACGTGACGCATCCCGGG
>DATNAU010000201.1:0-5132 GCA_035572415.1 Acidobacteriaceae bacterium | reverse complement strand
AGGGGATCTGCTTTTGCCTTTGCCGTTGCTTTTGCCTTTGCCTTTGCTTTTACCTTTGCCGTTGCTTTTGCTTTTGCCTTTGCCTCTCTTGTTGTCATCCCCGAAGGGGATCTGCTTTTGCCTTTGCCGTTGCTTTTGCTTTTGCCTTTGCTTTTGCTTTTGCCTTTGCCTTTGCCTTTGCCTCTCTTGTTGTCATCCCCGAAGGGGATCTGCTTTCCGCCCTTGCCGTTGCCGTTGCTTTCGCCTTTGCCTCTCTTGTTGTCATTCCCGAAGGGAATCTGCTTTTAATGCCCTCGAATCGCGAATACCATTTCTGGGTCTACATCCTCTCCAGCCGCTCACGAAATCTCTACATCGGCGTGACCAATGGCCTCATCGCTCGTGTATCCACACACCGCGAATCCATCCCCGGCACCCATACGGCACGCTACGCCATACACCGTCTCGTTTATTTCGAGTACTTCACATATGCCCGGTCCGCCATTGCTCGCGAAAAAGAACTGAAGAAATGGACCCGCGCTCAGAAAATCGAACTGGTCGAGCGCCAAAACCCGACGTGGGAAGACCTTTTTCCATCCCTGATTCAGCCTGGCCTCAAATCGCAGCCATGAGACCGCTGTTCTTTTTGTGATTCGCGAACGGAATCTGCTTTTCGCACGCCTGCTCAAGGAGAACCGACCACCAAACCGTCATCCTGAGCGAAGCGGCCCGCACAAAGTGCGGGCCGCGCAGTCGAAGGACCCCGACACCGCTCGCCTCAGAACAACCGCCAGAACCTTTTCAACCAGGAACGCCCCAGCCTCGACGGGCCAGCGCCATCACTCGATGAGCGCCGCCCCAACCTCCAGCCCACCCGCCGCATCTTCGGCCTCACGCCGAAGCCTCACGCCCTCCATCCAATCCTGCCAGGCGTGGATGGCAAGCGGCGACAACACAACGGCGAAGAACAGCGAAGCAAGAAGCAAATCGTGCACAAAAGGGGCCCCGTATTTCTCAGCATTGGGAACTTCGAAAATTCTTCCACGGGTTGCCTGTGAACGAACAAGGCATTTGATTTTTTCTATGCACAACGTCCCAAAACGGAACTTCCGCGGGAGAACCTCGCGATGAAATCACTCGAAACTGCCCGCTGAAACTCCCCAACCGAACGCCACCCTGAGGAAAACCCTATTGACGCGGGCGATATACTGAACTTAAGGAAGAATGCTTGGCCCGGCCACCGCCGGGCCTTCGTTTTGACCCCCACAGAGACACTTAGGTCCACCCCTAAAGTCTCTCGATGGAAGATTTTGCGCAAAAAGTGACGGGGGGAGGGGGTACCGCTGAACCAGCACGCCACACGCGACCGCTCCCTCGGTTTCGCCGCCTGTTGCCTCGCCAGTATGTTCTGGGGCTGTGGATTTTTCTTCGGGAAAATCGCCCTCGCCGAGATGAACTCCGGAGCGATGGTCCTCTACCGCTTCCTCTTTTGCGCGATCGGCCTCCTTCCCTTCCTTCTCACGCATCGCCCCGGCTTCAACCGTCGCGAATGGCTCATCCTCCTCGCTGCCTCCATCCTCGGAGTTCCGCTCCAGTTCCTCTTCCAGTTCCACGGCCTCGCGCTCACCACCGTCTCGCACGCCGCACTCATGGTGGGAACGATGCCCGTAATCCTCGCCGTCGGCGCCACCATCTTCGCCCACGAGCGTCTCCACGCCGTCGGCTGGGCCGCCCTCGTCGTCTCCACCATCGGAGCCGCGCTCATCGCCCTCGGCGGAACGAGCCACGCAGAGGCCAACGGGCCCACGCTCCGCGGAGACCTCTACGTCGTCCTCTCCCTCTGCATCGCTCTGTTCTGGGTACTGCTCAACCAGCGCCTCGTCATGACCCACAGCGCGGTCGTCGTCACTGCCTATGGGCTCTGCGCCGGCACGCTGATGCTCCTGTTGGTCGTCCCGCCGCTTTACGGCCTCCCGCCGGTGCACGGCGTATCCCTTAAGGCCTGGCTTGCCCTCGGTGCCAGCGGCCTGCTCTGCACCGCGTCCTCCACGCTGCTGTGGAACTGGGGAATGACCAAGGTTCCCGCCTCGCAGGCCGCGGTCCTGCTCAACATGGAGCCTCTGATCGGCTCCCTCCTCGGCATCTTCGTCCTGCACGAAACCCTCGGCCCTGTGGCGTGGATCGGCGGCGCCATGATCCTCCTCGCCGCCATCGTCCTCACCACGCGCGGCCATCCGCCCGTGGCCTCCATCACCTGAAGCTGCTACGATTCAAGGCCGTACTGGGCCAACGTCTTAGGAACACCTGATGGAGGATTCCAGATGAACGTACGACTCTCCAGCTTCGCCCTCGGCTGTACCCTCTTCGCTTCCCTCGCCGCCGTCGCCCAGAAGCCCGCCAATGCCACCGGCCAGTGCAAGGACGGCAGCTACTGGACCGGCACCACCAAGTCCGGAGCCTGCCGCGGCCATCAGGGCATCCAGACCTGGTACGCCGACGCCTCCGCCGCACCCGCTCCCGTCGCAAAGGCCGCAACCCCGGCACCAGCCGCAACCCCAGTCCCTGCAGCTAAGCCCGCTCCAGCACCCGCGGCTAAACCCGCTCCGGCTGCTGCACCAACGCCGGCAGCAAAGGCCACACCCGCGCCGCCGAAACCCTCCCCCACCGCCGCCCCCGGTGGCGGCCCCGGTCTCGTCTGGGTCAACACCTCGACCAAGGTCTACCACTGCTACGGAGACCGGTACTACGGCACGACGAAGGACGGAAAGTACATGACCGAGGCAGACGCGAAGGCCATGGGTGCCAAAGGGTCACGCGGACAAAGTTGCTCAAAATAAACAGTGAGAGGCGGCGAAGTGCAAACCGTCCGCATTTCGCCGTCCGCATTAAACCGGTGTGATGATCCCACCCACCGGCAGCGACGTCGGCAATGATTCCAGCCGCCGCTGACGCATCGCGGCGGACGTTGAGGCGTCATCAGCATCCATCTCGCGATCGTTTAGAGCGCTCGCGCCCTGCTCCACTGTCTCGTCCTTCTCAGTGGAATCGACAACATACATTTGCTGATGGCCGCAGCGGGCACACGCGAGTTGAACCATTCGAGCCATGACTCGATGCTACCCGATGAGGGCGGCTATCCTTAGAGAGGATGCCTTCAACGCGACTTATCGCAATCGACATGGACGGGACGTTGCTTCACTCCGACGGTCACGTCAGCGAACGCAACCTGGCTGCCCTGCACGCGGCAGAAGCTCAGGGAATCGAGATCGCAATCGCAACCGGCCGGCGCCACTGCTACGCGATGCGCGTGCTGCGCGAGCTCGACCGTCCCGCGCACACTGCGCTGATCAGTTCCAATGGAACAGTGATTCGCACCCTCGGGTCGGAGCTGCTGGACCGCACGCACATGCCCGTGGAGACGGCGCGATGGCTGTGCGAGCACGTAAGAGAGTTCCGCGGCACGCTGGTACTCACCTTCGACAAGGTGCTGGCGGACGGCGAGGACGAGCGCGGCGCGCTGGTGTGCGAGGGCGTTGAGGAATTGAACGAGAGCATCGGCCGGTGGATGCAGGTCAATGAGCCCTACATCGCGCATGTGACACCAATTGAGCATGCGCTGGACGATGCGGCGCTGATCCAGATGATGCTCTGCGGGCCAATTGACCGCATGCGCGAAGCCGAAGCCCACCTGCTGACCGATCCGAGAATCACGAATATGGATGGAGTGTGCGAGCCTGGTATCGAAGTGACGCTCCATCGCACGGAGTATCCGCATCGGGACTTATGCATCGTAGATATTCTTCCCGCTGGCTGCTCGAAGGCGTCCGCGCTGCTGCATCTCGCTGAGTTGCGCGGTATCGGTGCGAGCGAAATCCTTGCGATCGGCGATAACTGGAACGACGTGCCGATGCTTCAGATGGCCGGGCAGTCGGCCGTGATGGCGAACGCTCCGGCTGATCTGCGTGCGCTCGCAGCAGAACGCGGATGGCTCATCGCTCCTTCGAATGATGAAGATGGGGTTGCGTCGGTGATTGAGGCGGCGCTCACAGGCACGCGTGACCTAAGTACCTCGCTTCTCTAAATTTTCGCCGCGGCGCTACCTTCGCCTCGCAGCCTGCAACTATAGGGGACGCTCACGGCAAGGCCCGGATGCTAGTCTCATAGGGAGTGTTTCCCTGCCGGTTCCATTGTGGTCTGGTCCATACTGCCGTGGCCTTCGCGGCGGCCGCGGCCTTCGCGCTGGCGCCGAGCCCGGCTGCACACGCCTTTGACCGCGTGACACTGCGCAATGGATTCAGCTACGACTGCGCGCATCGCGAACCGCTTGCCGACGGTCGAGTGCGACTGTTTCTAAGCAGCGGAGACTCAAGCTATATCGATTTGCCCTCGTCCGAGATTGAGTCCGTTGCTACGCTGCCGGATCCACCAGCTCCCACGAAGGCGCCCGCTACTGCAAAGGCAGATGTTCGTAGCCTGCTGAGTCATGCAGGAGAGCAACATGACATCGACGTGGAACTGCTGGCGAGCATTGTGCACGCGGAGAGCGATGGACGGGCGAATGCAGTCTCGCGCACCGGCGCCCAGGGACTGATGCAGTTGATGCCAGGGACTGCTCACAATCTCGGCGTAAAGGACAGCTTTCAGCCAGACCAGAACATCAACGGCGGCACAGCGTATCTTGACGCGCTGCTGACGCGGTATCACGACAATCTAGGGCTGGCACTGGCTGCGTATAACGCGGGCCCGGCAGCGGTCGACAAGTATCACGGCATTCCGCCTTATCGCGAGACGCGCGCGTATGTTGCACGCGTTATGACCGAATTCAAGCGCCGCAAGCAGCAGATGGCGCATCCCTCCGTTCAGACCGCGAGCGCAGCCGCGCAGCGCTAACTGCATCTCATATCTATGCCCGAGCTTATGAGCGACATTGCACCGCCGCCTGCCGCAACTCGTCCTGATGCCACACCGAAAAAGAGCTCCGCGAAGGCGCTGAAGACGGTGATTATCGCCGCTCTGCTGGGATTGATTGCGGCGTACCTGTGGCACAAGCGCGGCAGTTTCGACTGGCGATCGCTGGGGCCGCAGCTTCGGTCTGTATCCGTCTGGATGGTGCTTGCTGGAATCGCGATTATTTATGTGTGCTACTGGCTGCG
>DATNAU010000200.1:0-2717 GCA_035572415.1 Acidobacteriaceae bacterium | reverse complement strand
AGAAGTACCTGCCGAAGTAATGGGCAAATCGTTCGGTGTGTATGCGACTTCCGTTGGCCGCAATCGATGGTTCGAGCGGCTAACATGGAAGGCGACATGAAACTCTCCGACTACGTACTGAAGTTTGTGGCCGATCTCGGTGTGAACAACGTGTTCCTGGTGACGGGGGGCGGTGCGATGCACCTGAACCAGTCACTGGGCGCCGAAACCCGCCTCACGGCTATTTGCAACTCTCACGAACAGGCTTCCGCCATTTGCGCGGAAGGCTATGCCAAGGCCACCAATGGCCTTGGGGTGTGCATGGTGACCACCGGCCCGGGTGGCACCAATGCCGTCACCGGAGTCGCCGGGGCGTGGCTGGATTCCACGCCGACGCTCTTCCTCTCCGGCCAGGTAAAGCGTCCGGACAGGATGTTCGACGCCGTGACCGGCAAGCCGCTGGGCATGCGGCAACTCGGCGTGCAGGAGGTCGACATCTGCTCCATCGTGCGGCCGATCACCAAATATGCGGAGACGGTGCTGGAGCCGGGAGACATCCGGTATCACCTGGAGAAGGCTGTTTTTCTGGCTTTGAATGGCCGGCCCGGGCCTGTGTGGATCGATATTCCTCTGGACGTGCAGGCTTCGCCCATCGACGAGACATCGCTGCGGGCGTTCGACCCGAACGAGTTTGCCCATGCCGACAACATCCATGGCACCGCGAACGTCCCTGCCGAAGTCCAGCACGTCATCGATGCCTTCAACCAGTGCGAGCGTCCGCTGTTGTTTGCCGGCAACGGCATTCGGCTGGCGCGCGCGGAGAAAGAGTTCGAAGAGCTGCGCAAGTTCCTTGGCGTTCCCACCGTCGCCACCTGGTGCGCTGCGGACCTGGTGCCCTCAGACGACGCAACCTACGTCGGCCGCCCGGGTTCGGTCGCCGCGCGCGGAGCGAACTTCGCGCTACAGAACTCCGACTTCCTGCTGGCCATCGGCGTTCGGCTGGACTTCGCCATTACCGGCTATGCGCCGCAGAACCTTGCACGTGAAGCGTACAAGGTCGCCGTCGATATCGACGCAGCCGAGCTGGGCAAGCTGCATCCCTACCTGCAACAGCCGGTGTGCGCGGATGCCAAGGCCTTTCTGACCGAGCTGCTCAAGCATAAAGACAAGCTGAAGCCGCGCGACCTGAAGCCCTGGCTCGACCGCTGTGCCGGCTGGAAGACACGCTACCCCGTAGTGACCGACGAGCACCGCAAGCCCGAGGGGCTGGTGTCAATCTTCAACCTTGCCGAGGTGCTGGGTGAGGAGGCGAAGCCCGCGGACAGGCTGGTGGTGGGAAACTCCGGCTCCGGTATCGAGATTTACCTCCTGGCCTGTCCGACGCTGCACTCGCAGCGGCTGTATCACACGGCCGGCCTGGGCTCGATGGGCTATGCGATCCCTATGTCGATCGCTGTGGCCATTGCCAATCCCGGACGCGAGGTCATCGCCGTCGACGGCGACGGAGGCTTCCAGTTCAATATTCAGGAGCTGGAGACGATCCACCGCCTGCAGCTTCCGATCAAGTTCTTCGTGCTCAACAACGACGGCTATTCGTCGATCCGTGCATCGCAGAAAGCGTACTTCGGCGATGCCAGCATCGGCGCGGACCGCAACACCGGCCTGACGATCCCTAACCTCTCGAAGATTGGGGCGAGCTACGGGCTGGGGACGCATATCATCCCTGACCAGACCGATCTGCGGGCCGAGGTGCGTAAGGTGCTTGCGATGCCGGGACCGGTGCTGTGCGACGTGAACGTGCTGCCCGATGAGGTCAGGGCGCCGCGCCTGCAGAGCTATCAGAAGGAAGACGGCAGCTTTGTTTCAAAGCCACTGGAAGACCTGTTCCCGTTTCTCTCTCGCGAAGAGTTCCTCTCGAACATGATCGTCAAGCCGCTTCCGGAGTGACTTCTATGCACACCTTCGGCATCATGCAGGGCCGGCTTTCGCCGCCGGAAGACGGGCGGTTTCAGGCCTTTCCGCGCAAGAGCTGGCGCGAAGAGTTTGCCCGCGCCCGCGCCGCCCGCCTCGATTACATTGAGTGGATCCACGATGCGTACGGAGAAGCCAAGGACCAGACCGGCCGCATCGCCAACCCCATTTTCTCGGAAGCAGGTCTGGCGGAGTTCGACGCGCTGAAACAGGAGCATCACATCGCCACTCCCGCGTTGTGCGGCGACTGGTTCATGGATGTTCCGCTGATTCGCTGCAGCCCTGCGGAGCGGACTCGCAGAGAAAAACATCTCCATGATTTGGTCCCCATCGCCGCGCGGATTGGCGCGAAACGCATCGTGCTGCCGTTTGTCGACAACTCCAAAATCACGGGCGAGTACGAGAAGCAAACCGTCATCGAGATACTCAAGCGGGCATTGTCTGTCGCGGAGCAGCACGGCGTTGAGCTGCACCTTGAAGCGGACTTCAACCCGCAGGAATTCGCCGCCTTTCTGGAGCGCATTCCGCACCCCATGCTGAAGGTCAACTGGGACTCCGGCAACTCTTCCGGGCTGGGTTACATTGCGACCGAAGAGTTCGCTGCGTACGGCGACCGTATCGGCTCCGTACACATCAAGGACCGTTACCGGAAACCTGAGGGCGGTATTGAAACGCGGCCGCTCGGTACGGGCTCGGCCGACTTTGACGATGTGTTTCGCGCGATCGAATCGATTGGGTATGCGGGCGGGCTCACGCTTCAGGTGGCG
>DATNAU010000199.1:0-3638 GCA_035572415.1 Acidobacteriaceae bacterium | reverse complement strand
GAGGCCCACGCGGTAGTCCGCAAGGAGATAGCGGCGGTCATCGGCGAGGCGGCGGCGAAGTCGATGCGGATTCTGTACGGCGGCAGCGTGAAGCCGGAGAATGCTTCTGCGCTGATGGGGGAGCCGGAGATCGACGGCGCGCTGGTGGGTGGCGCGAGCCTTGATCCGCAGTCGTTCGCAAAGATCGTTAAATACTAGCGTTCGGCGTTCAGCGGGCAGCGGTCAGGAAGTCAGACCAACTGACCGGCAGGGATAGCGAACTGTGCGCTGAACGCTGATCGCTGACCGCTTGCTTCCATGTCTGAGTTTCAGCGCATCATGGGCGTCTCCGAGCTTCCTCTTCCAGGGGAAGCATGCGAGGTTGCGTGCGGCGGTCTGGTGCTTTGTATCGCCAACTCCGGCGGCGTGATCTCGGCGATGGACAATGTGTGTCCGCATCGCGGGGGGCCGCTGGGGCAGGGGTTCGTTGAAGGTTGCAAGCTCGTGTGTCCGGTGCATGCCTGGGCGTTTGATGTCGAATCCGGAGCAGCCATGCACTCCCCGAAATCGAAGGTACAGATTCATCAAGTTAAGATTGAGGGTGAAGATGTGCTGGTGAAGCTGTCACCGGAATGATTGCAATGTCTGAACCTCCTACCCAAAAATCGGACGAGAAACCCGGCGGCACAGGATGGTGGTGTCCGGTCTGTGGGCGCGCGGTGAGCGATCCCCTGGTGTGCGGCGATTGCTCGGCGGTGATCTGCCGGGTTTGCGGAACGCCGCTCGAATCCGCCGACGAGTTGGCCTTTGGATAAACGGCAGCAGTCGCAGCAGAGGCCGGAGCGACCCTGGCTTAAGGCCGCGGCTCCGGCATCCGAGCCTCCGCCTCCGGTGAGCGCGCGTTGGCTGCTGAGCGCGCTGGCTGTGGTGCTGGCGGTGGCGGCGGCGCTTGGGTACATCGCGCTGGGAACCCTGTTTTACCTGGCGCAATGGCAGCTTGTGCTGCATCCTTCAAGAACCATTACCGCTGTGCCGAGTGCGCCGTTCACGGAAATTCACTTTGACTACACTGCCACCGGAACGGCGCGCCTGGATGGCTGGTGGATTCCGGCGGCTCCGGCTTCGCGCTGGAGCGGGGATACGGTGCTGTATCTGCACGATCAGGTGGGATCGCTGTCCAATGCCGTTGCGGACCTGGACGCGCTGCATGCGATTGGCGTGAACGTGTTTGCTCTGGACTATCGTGGATACGGCAAGAGCGCAGGGCCGCATCCCACCGAGGCCCGCATGAATAAGGACGCGGATGAGGCGTGGAGCTACCTGACCGCTACGCGGCACCTGAATCCGGAGACGATTGTGGTCTACGGCAAGGGTTTTGGCGCGAGCGTTGCGGCGGAACTGGCGGCCCGCCATGCCGTGGCGGGGGTGGTGCTGGATGCTCCGAACGAGCCGGCGTGGAAGACGATTGAGGCCGATGGGCGGTCGAAAATTCTGCCGATGTGGCTTTTGCTGCACGAGCGTTTTGATCCGTCGGAGTGGCTGAGGTCGCTCCGCACTCCCAAGCTGTTTCTGGATCGGGATGGCGCAAAGCCGCGGACAGAGCAGCTTTATCATCTGTCGGCTTCGCCGAAGGATTACTTTGAGCTGAAGGGCGACAGCGGATATGAGGCTGCTGTGGAGCGGTTTCTGGATCGGGTGCTGCGGTAGCAGGGGATCTGCGGCCGCGGGCAAGGTCAAAACCGATCCCACTCAAGCCAAAGACGGCTTGAGCGGGGACCCATTCCCACATCTCAAAATCGAGATGTGGGGCACCCATTTGCTGTCGCTCAGGACAGATATTCCTTGAGAAATGGGTCGTCGCTTTGTACGAGGTCATGAGTTGAGCCGTCGAAGGCGAGTCTGCCCTGGTGGAGGACCAGGAAGCTGGTTTTGGAGTCGATCTGATCTTTGGGCAGCGGTTCCATCTGATTTTTTTCTTGATTGAATCGGTGGCTGGCCAGCGTGAAGGCGTCCTGCAGTCGGTGGGTGACCATGAGGGAACTGGTCTTGTAAACGTCGCGCTGCTTGATGACCAGTTCGATGATGGTGGTCGAAGTCACGGGGTCGAGGCCGCCGGTCGGCGAGTCGTAGAGAATCAATTCGGGGCGCGAGACGATGGCGCGCGCGATGGCAACGCGGCGACGCATGCCTCCGGAAAGCTGGGAGGGGAACTTGTCCATGGTGTGCTCAAGTTCCACGAATCGGAGCGCCTCGGCCACGCGGCGGTCGATTTCATCTTCAGGCACGTGTTCCTCGGCGAGACGATATCCGACATTGTCGCGGACGGTGAGGGAGTCAAAGAGCGCGCCCTCCTGAAACACGGTCCCGATGGAGCCGCGGAGCGGGTAGAGGTCCTGCTCGCGCATGGCGTTGATTTCGAATCCGAAGACAAAGATGCGGCCGGAATCGGGGCAAATGAGACCGTTGGCCAACTTAAGGAGGACGCTTTTGCCGACGCCTGCGGGGCCAAGCAGGACGCGGGTGTCGCCACGCTTCAATTCAAACGAGATGTCTTTGAGGACAGGCTTGCCGTCGAAGCCGATGGAGACGTTCTCGAAGCGGATGGCGGGCGCTTCCGGATGGACGTGGGCCGGGGAAATGTCCGGCGCGATTTCGGTGATGGTCACGCGCTACCGTCCAAAGATGCCGATCATGAAGCGGCTGATGACGAAGTCGACGAAGATGATGAGGACGGAGGAGACGACGACGGCCTGGGTGGTGGACTTGCCGACGCCCTGCGTTCCGCCCCGCGTGTTCATGCCGTAGTAGCAGCCGATGGTCGCGATGATGAATCCGAAGAAGACCGGCTTGACCAGGCCCTGAAGCACATCGGCAAATTGCAGGGTCTGGTAGGCGGAGTGGAAGTACTGCGAGGCGCTTTGTCCCATCATGAAGACGGAGACCCAGCCGCCGCCAAGGGTTCCTAGGGCGTCGGACACGATGGTGAGGAAGAAGAGCATGACGACGGTGGCGACGATGCGCGGCATGACGAGCTTCTTGAGCGGGTCCGTGCCGAGAGCGCGCATGGCGTCGATCTGCTCGGTCACCATCATGGAGCCGAGTTCACTGGCCATACCGGAGGCGTTGCGCCCGGAGACCATGAGGCTGGTGAGCACGGGGCCAAGCTCCTTGACCATCGCCAGGCTGACAAGCTGGCCGGTAACGGCGGTGGCTCCGAACTGCGCGAGGCTGGATGCGGTGTTGAGGGCAAGGACGCCGCCGGTGAAGAAGCCGGTGAGAATGACGATGGGGATTGAGCCGACGCCGATCTTGTCCATCTGCGTAATGAGGTCGGCTCCGTAGAACGGGCGGCGAAAGAAGTTGCCGACTCCGCGGGCGGAAAGCACCGCGTACCGCTGAACGGCAGAGACTCCCTTTTTGGCGGTGGCGTCGAGCGTGGTCAAAGGCATGGCTTAATCTGCATTTTAGATGCAGGACCGGGCGTCGAGGCAACTGCGCCTTCGGCGCAATGCTGATATCGGCATTTGTGGCCCTCCCGTTGGTCGGGAATTGGCATTGATGGAGGCATTAAATCACGCTGAAAACATGATAGAGGCAGAGAGTCTCCGGCGCGGCTATTCTTTTACGCGTTTTTTGATTTCGACGTTGAGGCGTTTGAT